>NZ_CAWUDM010000074.1:0-30925 GCF_963920855.1 Nostoc sp. CCY0012
CCATCCCCCCATCTCCCCATCTCCCCAATCTCCAGTCCCAAACACGTAGAAATAAAGATAAATGCAACGTTGGTGAAGAACAATAGATAAAATAAACTCAACTAGCCTTAACGTCTAATCGCCAAAACCTATATATCTCATGGATTTTGCTAATCTTACATCCCAGCTCAATGCTGGAACAATCTTGCCAGAGGGGATTGTAATTGTTACCCTCTTGGGGGTTTTGATTGTGGATTTGATTTTGGGGCGTACATCTTCACGCTGGATTGGATATCTGGCGATCGCAGGTTTAATGGCTGCGGTTGGCGCCCTTTATCTTCAATGGGATGCGACTAATCCCATCTCCTTTAGTGGTGGTTTTGTGGGTGATGACCTCAGTATCGTGTTTCGCGGTATTGTGGCCTTGTCAGCGGTTGTCACTATATTGATGTCAATTCGCTACGTTGAGCAGAGTGGTACTGCTTTAGCAGAATTCATTGCCATTTTGCTGAGTGCAACCTTGGGAGGAATGTTTTTATCCGGTGCTAGTGAGTTGGTGATGATTTTCATCTCACTAGAAACCCTCAGTATTTCCTCTTACTTGCTCACAGGATATACTAAGCGTGACCCCCGCTCCAACGAAGCAGCGCTGAAATACTTGTTGATTGGTGCGTCCAGTACAGCGATATTTTTATACGGCGTTTCCTTGCTGTACGGTCTATCCGGTGGACAAACAGAATTAGATGCGATCGCTAACGGTATTGCCGCAGCTAACGTTGGTCAATCTTTAGGTTTGGTAATTGCGCTGATTTTCGTCATTGCAGGTATCGGCTTTAAAATTTCTGCTGCACCCTTCCACCAGTGGACACCAGACGTTTACGAGGGCGCTCCTACCCCGGTAATTGCCTTTTTGTCTGTGGGTTCCAAAGCCGCAGGTTTTGCCCTAGCTATTCGTTTGTTGACAGTAGTCTTCCCCCTCGTTGCTAACGAATGGAGATTTGTCTTCACTGCCCTGGCAGTCCTCAGTATGGTGTTGGGTAACGTAGTCGCCCTCGCCCAAACCAGTATGAAACGGATGCTAGCTTATTCATCCATTGCTCAAGCTGGGTTTGTGATGATTGGCATGATTGCAGGTACTGAAGCCGGATACGCCAGTATGGTGTTTTACCTGATGGTTTACCTGTTCATGAACCTGTGCGGTTTTACCTGCATTATTCTCTTCTCCCTGCGGACAGGAACCGATCAAATTGCCGAATATTCTGGGTTGTATCAAAAAGACCCACTGCTCACACTAGGACTGAGTATCTCATTGCTTTCCTTGGGTGGGATTCCACCATTAGCTGGCTTTTTTGGGAAGATTTACTTGTTTTGGGCTGGTTGGCAAGCTGGTCTTTATTGGTTAGTTTTGCTGGGTTTAGTAACCAGTGTTGTCTCCATCTACTACTACATTCGTGTAGTCAAGATGATGGTAGTCAAAGAACCCCAAGAAATGTCCGAAGTCGTGAAGAATTATCCAGAAATTCAGTGGAATTTGCCTGGATTTAGACCTTTGCAAGTGGGATTAGTAGTAACTTTAATTGCCACTACCATTGCCGGAATTTTGTCCAATCCCCTATTTACATTGGCTAACAATTCCATTTCTCATACTGCAATGCTAGATGCAACAATTGCTGAGAGAAATCAGGTAAGTGCAATTGTCACACAGCAACCAAAAGAGTTGTAGATTAGATTCTGATTAACTCATTGCTGATGTTGTAGGGGTGCAAACAGTTGCACCCCTGCTCATAGGAATCGTAATCACAAATTCTGCCCCTTGTCCGGGAGTAGAAAAACAACTAAGTTGTCCACCATGTTTTTCTAATATCTGATAGCTGACAAATAATCCTAAACCTGTGCCTTTACCTATGGGTTTAGTGGTGAAAAAAGGATCAAATAATTTTGATTGTACTTGCTCATCTATTCCTAAGCCATCTGATGCATAAATAAATTTTTTTAAGGGTATAATTATATTTCCCTAAAAATTCATCAAAATAACTATTACTTGTCTACAAGAATACATTTGTTCATAAAATTTATGTTAGCTACTCTAACAAATAGGAATCGTGATGACAAATTCCGATCCTTGTCCTAGTAATGAGTTCACTACTAAAGTCCCTTGATGTTTTTCTACAATAATTTGCCGGGCGATTGATAAGCCTAAGCCTGTGCCTTTGCCTATAGGTTTAGTTGTAAATAAATATTCAAATATGTTCTGTTGAACATCAGTCGACATACCTACACCATTATCTTTAATGCGAATTAAGACATTATTTTGGTCTTCAGTCAACCTAGTTTGAATCTTAATTTGGTTGGGATTTGCTTCAATTTCACTATAGCTACGCCCGATGTTAGACTCTTCTAAAGCATCAATAGCATTGGCTAATAAATTCATGAAAACTTGATTCATTTGCCCACTAAAGCATTTTACTTCAGGTAAATTATCGTAATCTTGAATTACTTCAATGTCAGGACGACCCTCTGATAATTTTAAGCGGTGTTTGAGAATCATGAGAGTGCTATCAATACCATCATGAATATTACAAGAAACTTTGCGATCGCTATCTTCTCGAGAAAAGATACGTAAGCTGGTACTAATGTTACGAATGCGCTGAATACTCTCTTTCATAGAGCCAATTAAGTTAGGTAAATCAGAACGCATATAATCTAAGTCTATAGTTGCCATTTCTTGTTGAATTTCGGCAACTGGTTGAGGATAGTGTTGCTGATAAAGGTTAATCAGTTTAATCATATCTTGGAAATATAGGGAAGTATGTCCAAGATTTCCATAAATGCAACCAACTGGATTATTAATTTCATGAGCAATTCCTGCTACTAATTGACCAAGAGCAGACATTTTTTCTTTATGTACCAGTTGAATTTGTGATTCTTGTAGGTCTTTTAAGGCTTGGGAAAGTGCTGCTGTTCTTTCGTTTACGCGTTGTTCTAATGTTTTGGTGAGGTTTCGTAATTGTAGATGGGTGTGGATTCTTGCTAATACTTCTTCTTCGTGAAATGGTTTGATGATATAGTCAACAGCTCCTAAACCTAAACCTCTGATTTTAGTATCTATATCTGAAACAGCCGTCATAAAAATTATGGGTATATCACGCGTTTCTAGATTTTCTTTGATTTTTTTACATGTTTCTAAGCCATCGATTTTCGGCATCATGACATCTAATAAAATCAAATCAGGTAATTTATTTTGTATTTGCTTTAGTGCTATTTCTCCATCTAACGCCGTAGCAACTTTAAATCCGGCTTCTATTAATACTTGTGAGATAAATTCGAGATTTGTGTGAGTATCATCGACGATTAAAATCAAGCTATCTTCTGGGGAATTAGACATTTTTTATTTTGGATTTATTGTGAGTATGTTTTAGTTCTAATGGTGTATTTGTATTTGAATCTAAGTGCGTGCGCCACGCAAAAAAAAATCAAATATTGTGCCTATATTAAGTTAATATTTCAGCTTGAACAGGAATAGTAATGAGAAATTCTGAACCTTGTCCCAACACTGAATTTACTTCTAGCATTCCTCCATGTTTTTCTAAAATAATTTGCCGGGTGATGGATAATCCTAAACCTGTACCTTGTCCTACAGCTTTAGTAGTATATAAATGGTCAAATATTTTTTGTTTTACTTGATTTGACATACCGATACCATTATCTTTGATTTTAATCAGGACATGATTTTTATCTTCAGTAAGCCTAGTTTGGATGGTAATTTGATTAGGATTTGCCATCATTCCATCTAAGCTACGGCTAGCATTAAATTCTTCTAAGGCATCAATAGCATTAGCTAACAAATTCATAAAAACCTGATTTAATTGTCCACTGAAACATTCGATGGGAGGCAAATTACCGTAATCTCTCACTACTGCAATTTCTGGACGAGTTTCGTTGGCTTTTAAACGGTGTTTGAGAATGAGAATGGTGCTATCAATGCCATCATGAATGTTACAGAAAACTTTGCGATCGCTATCTGCCCGCGAAAATGTGCGTAAACTTGTACTAATGCCGCGAATGCGTTGTACACCCTCTCTCATGGAGGAAATTAATTTAGGTAAATCAGCACGAATATATTCCAAATCTACGGTGGCGATTTCTGCGGTAATTTCCTCTACTGGTTGGGGATAGTAGTGTTGATAAAGGTCAATAATATGTAACAAATCTTTTACATAGTCCACAGCAGGTTGTAAGTTACCAGCAATGAAACCCACTGGATTATTAATTTCATGAGCTACTCCAGCCACCAAATTACCTAAAGCTGACATTTTCTCACTCTGTACTAATTGGAGTTGCATCTGCTGCAAATTTTCTAGAGATTCTTGGGACTGTTGGTAGAGTCGCGCATTCTCTAAACAGATAGCGGCTTGAGAACACAGCAAGTTGAGAATTTCGATGCGATCGCTTGTAAATGCTCCTAATGTCAGTCTATTCTCTAGGTAGAGAATACCAATAATTTTTCCTTGGTTGAGAATGGGAGTACACAACACACTCTTGGGTTGATTGTGAATAATGTAAGGATCATTAGCAAATCTCCGATCCTCAGAAATATTATTGATAACTAAAGTTTTTTGAGTGCGCTGGACATAATTAATAGTAGAACAGGGTACATTTCGGCATTCACTCAGAGAAATAGCCTGTAATATGTGAGCTTTTTCATTTTCCATATTACCTGTAGCTGCAATTACTAAATTGTCTTGCTGCCACATTAATAAAACACCTATTTGCGCGCCAGAATTAGCTATAACTACTTGCATTAAAGTATCCAGTAATTTCTCTAATTCAATTTCACTAGAGATAGCTTGATAGGCTTTCATAATGGTTGCCCACTCTAAAAGTTTGGCTCCACTTGTACTACTAGCAGTTACAGTTTCGCTATGGAGATAGACAATACTTTGATCATTTTTGAGGCTGATATTTTGCGGCTTGAGGATAGATAACAAAAGTTGTGAATAACGTTTTTCTAAGTCATAAATTTTGGCTGAACTTCCCCAGCGGGCATAGGCATAGTAGGCATCAATTATATATATTTGAGCAATTTTTTCTTTGCCCCATTCCAGATAAAATTTGCCAGCAAGCTCATATGCTAGGGCTTCTTCGTTGATGTATTCATTTTCTTGAGCCAGTGCGATCGCCTGATCATAATACTCTATTGCTTTAGCATATTCACTATTAATTCTATGTCGTTCTGCTTCTACCAAATAAAACTTATGCAAATAATTATTTGGTGCATAATATGCCCATTTTTGCATTTTGTTTTGATTAATTTGCACCTTAGCTAAAATATCATCTTGTTCAGCTTTATTGCTTGTTTTATACAAAGCTAATTGTGTAAGTGAATCATAAAAATGAAACAGAGTAATATGTGTCAACCCTGTCAAATAAATTAGATATCTTTCAGCTATTACAGCATTTTCTTTTGCTTGATTATACTCATAAAATAAATAAGCAAGCATCATCTTATTGATATATAAAAATCCAATAGTAATTGATTCATTATCGCTTTGATGCTTGGGTAACATTAATTGCTCGTTATAAGCATTACCCACGAGTTCACAAGGCTCTGTTGCTTGATTGAGTAAATTAAGTGCTGTCTGAAAATGAATATTGAAATGATTTTGGGCTACTTCTTGTTTGATAGACAGATATACATTGGTGTAATTGGCCATTTCTCTCGTTAATTCCCCCAGTTCTGCACCAATATAAAAGGAATTAAAATGATGGGCATTAACACAATATCCAGCATATTCTAAATCCCCTGTTTCCATTCCCGACTTATAGCCTTCTAACAACGGTTGTAAACTATATTTGATATGGTCTCGCCAATGTTGTACAAACGTATAATTTAAAGTTAAAACTTTGGATTGAAAATTTTTAAGGTTTAAATTATCTAAAAGCTTTAAAGCAAGTTGACCAAATTTATAACCCGTTTCAATATCTTGGAAAAAACCACACAAAATTAGCCCATAATAACTATAGCCAACAGATGATTCAGGGGCATTACCATGTTCAATAGATAATTCGACCATTTTAAATATGATCAAAAACATCAGTTGAGGATTGGCAAGATAGGCAGCAGATGATACTGTTGCTAAAAGTTGCATTGCTGCCTGATGATTAGGGTCAATCATTGATGGCAGTTCGATTAAATTTTCAATTGGTCTTCCATCTAATTTTTTGCTAATTTCTGCCAATCCTTGGGTGATATCCGATTCTTGTGGTGATTCTGGTAAATCAATTCCTAACTGATTTAAAACTAATAAGCCTATTTTTACTGCTTCTATAAATTGGCTTTGCACACTACAAGCCACTATTTGGATTTCAGAAACTTTGATTCTATCCAATAAGGTATGGGCTTGTTGATCTACAATATTTGCCAATTCATTCATTTGGACAAAATCGCCATTAAGATAAGCAGCTTCAGTTGACTCAATATAAAGATTCAGGGTTAAATTGTAATGAAGTTGCCAGCTATAATTAGTTAGTAGCTGTCGTCCTATGGCAAAACATTTCACAGCAGTATCATAAGCTGTCGAAGTTTTAGCCTTCTTTCCGGCTATCAGATTTAACTGTGCTAGTTTATCTCTTTGACTCTGTTCAGTGATTAAATCTATTCCATAATTTAATTGGTTAACAATCTCAAATATTTTCTCTGACTGCTCTACTTCTTGGGTATTATTTAACAATAATTGACCAATTTTAAAATGAGTTGCTTGCTTTCGCTCTGGGGGAATTAAGAAATAAGCTGCTTGCTGTACTCTGTCATGGAGAAATCTATAAATTGGCGATGGAGAGGATGTTTTAATTTCTAATCCCCAATCTCTATTGTTCAATTCCACATCATCTTGATAAAATTTATAAATTTCACTCTTGGGTAAAATTAAACCTTCTTGTAATGCTTTCCACAAATTGGCTGAAGTTTCTGCTGGAGATTTTTCAGAGATAATTGCTAAAGTAGCTAGGTCAAATTGGTTGCCAATACAGGCGGCTAATTGTAAAATTTCCTGAGTTACTAAAGGCAACTTCTGTAACTGAAGTGCCATAAATTCCACGACATCATCATTGAGTGCGAGGGCTTGGACTTGGGAAATATCAGATTGCCAATAACCAATATCGCTATTAAAGATAATTAATCCATCTTCATATAAAGACTTGAGAAACTGATTACTAAAAAAGGGATTTCCTTGAGTCTTGTTATAGACAAGTTTAGTTAGAGGTTGTGCTAGTTCTGGTGAACAAGTAAGGGTATCGGCAATTAGATAATTTAAATCAGTGAAATTAAGGGATTTTAAGTAAATAGTATTTAATTGAGCGTGCCTCAGTTCATCTAAAGTCAGCATTAACGGATGTGTCGCTGAAACTTCATTATCTCGATAAGCACCCAGGAGTAAGAGATATTTTTGATCTGCTTCACTCATTAATAGTTGAATTAACTTTAAAGACGCAGAATCTGCCCATTGTAAATCATCAAGAAAGATAACTAAAGGATGATGAGGAGTAGTAAAAACCTGGATAAACTTTTGAAATAACAAGTTGAAGCGATTTTGGGCAGCACTACCAGATAATTTAGGCAAAGCAGGTTGCTTACCAATGATATATTCAAGTTCGGGTATAACATCAGCGATCTCCTGACCATTTTCCCCTAATGCTGTCAAAATCTCAGCTTTCCATTGGGCGATTTGTTCATCATTTTCACTTAACAATTGCCCCATCAAATCCCGCAAGGCCTGCACCAATGCCGAAAAGGGGATATTACGCTGGAGTTGGTCAAATTTCCCTTTGATAAAATAACCCCGTTGCTGCACGATGGGTTTATGCACTTCGTTGACAACAACTGTTTTACCAATACCAGAGAACCCCGCCACTAACATCATTTCCGTGTTTCCTGCGGTGACACGGGTAAATGCAGCTAGTAAACTGGCAACTTCGGCTTCTCTACCATACAGTTTTTCGGGAATCACGAAGCGATCGCATATATCCCGCATTCCTACATGGAAATTACTAATATTTCCTGTTGCTTGCCAATGGTTGCAGCATAAAAGTAAATCATATTTTAACCCCAAGGCGCTTTGATAGCGGTCTTCAGCATTTTTCGCCATCAACTTACCGACAATGGCTGACAAAACTGGGGGAAGAGAGGGGTTGATATCACTTAGTTGTGGTGGAGATTTAGCAATATGACAATGCACCAACTCCATTGCATCATCACATATAAAAGGTAACTGTCCGGTGAGGAGTTGAAAAAAGGTGATACCCAAAGAATAAAAGTCACTCCGGTAATCAATACCTCGGTTCATCCGCCCTGTTTGTTCAGGAGACAGATAAGCAAGAGTACCTTCGAGAATATTGGGATTTTGAATTTCTTGAGTTTCTCTTGGTAGCAGGGAGGCCAAACTAAAGTCGATGAGTTTGACTTCCAGAGTGCTGGGGTTAATGAGAATGTTGGCGGGTTTAATATCTTTATGAATAACGTGCTGACGATGTAGTTGATTAATAATTGACACAATTTTCTCAGCAATATAGAGAAATTCACTCATATCCAGAGGATTTGCCTGCATCCATTCCTGGAGAGAAATACCGCCAAAGTCTTCCATAACTAGGGCGTAGCTGTTGCCATAGCTTTCCAAGTTGTAAGGTTGGACTATACCAGAAAAGTCCAGGTTTTTGGCAATGGTGTATTGGTTACGGAATTGTGCCAATTCATTGAAGTTGGGATACTGATTATTGAGGAATTTGATGACTACCGGTTTGTCGTCACCATCCCGTAGCCCACTATAAACAAGGGTTCTGCTACTAGTGTGAATCAATTCAATGATGCGATAGCCCGGTAGGTGAATGGAGATATTCATCATCTTGAGTTTTCCTGAATGCTAATAACCGTCAAATGTTTGAGCATCTACCATCATGCAGTAAGGCTAGATTTACACAGCCCGCGGGCAGGTTCCCAAACTATTGATTGCCAATAAGTCGGCACCGATGGACTTTGCAATGTTCTCTAAGTTTTATCGAGAGAAGTCACTTAGGTAGTGCCTACCCTTCTTCATCAGTTTTCCCAAAAATATATTGATTCTTTCAAGAAATACAGGAAACAAGCTCAGATATTCTATCTATCCCATCTCTGCCCAATCCTGTATTTTTCAATTTTCTGACTTGTCATCCCCTTTAAGGATGATATTTAGATATAAAATAATTCAAATAAATACTGGCAAATGAATCTTTTTATGTGATTTTATTAATGCTTTAAAGAAGTGATAAAAATATATTTTTAGATAAAAAATACGTGAAATCACTTATTCATAAATTACTATTAATAACTTTTTGAATCTGAAAACAATAATCAAAATTATAGAATTATCACGGATATCATTTTCATAAAAAAAATAAACAATAGTTAATATGTTTACTTGTGAAATAGCAATCACACTTGAAAATCTAAACAGAAGTAATGTGAAGATAAACCTTAACCTGCTGACATTACTGACCAACTAATCAAACGGATCTAGTGAATATTGGCTCTCTATGACTAGCGCTAAGTAATTATTCAATTATTTCACCATATTAACTATCTGACTTACAGGATTAATTTGCCGTAGTTGCAGATTATGTTAGTGCATTTTGCTTATAGGCAGCATAGTTTAATAGTTAATTTCGTCAATGGAAGTAATCAACATGAAAGAAGTCCTTGCATTCATTGAAAATAAAAAGCGAGAATTTGCCAATGCGCCTTTATTTGAATTTATGCGAAATCAAAGCATAGATCCCAGACAAAGACTAGCTTGGGCAACATACGCCGCTCCTTTTATCATGAATTTTGGAGAAATGAACAAATATGTTTTCCGAGAAGAAGGAAGCCTTGATCCTATTCAGGTAATAATTAACAAACATACCTACGAAGATGACCATCATTGGCGGTGGTTTATCGAAGATGTTAAAAACTTAGGTGTTGACCAATCATTAAAATTTAGTGATGCTTTGAAATTTCTTTGGGGCGAAGAAACAGAACCCTCTCGCTGGTTAGTATATCAACTTTACAAATATACTTTAAACGCCAAACCCATCCAAAAACTAGTAGTAATTGAAGTGATTGAAGCAACAGGTAATGTTATGTTTTCCATTGCTTCTGAAGTTGGCAAAGAAATTCAGTTAATTACTCATAAGGAGTTTTTATATTTTGCCAATTTTCATTTAAATGTAGAAACTGGACATACAACTGGCTCATCTGGAATAGAAGAATTTATTAAAGAAATTCAACTAACAGAAAATACGCGTCAAGAAGCATTTGAATTAGTTGAAAAAGTTTTTGATGTTTTCACTAAATTTACAGACAACCTTTTAGTTTATGCAGAAAAGGATTGCATGAAGTAACCAATAAACATTTAATGAATACTTAGCTTTTTTGCCTTTCACAGCTACATATGCTCGCAAACTCTGAAATTCTAGCTATTTAAGGATTTTAGATTGATTGACCTTTCCATAAATTGTGCAGACGTAACTAAAAGAAGTAAAAAGGTAAAACCATGAACGTAGTTGCAAATTTTGAATACTTAATTATTGGTGCTGGCCCTGCTGGATTACAGCTAGGCTATTTTCTAGAACAAGCCAATCGTAGTTACCTCATATTAGAAGCAGGTGATACTCCAGGGACTTACTTTAAAGATTTTCCTAGACATAAAAAATTGATTTCAATTAATAAAGTTTACACAGGTTATGAAAACCCAGAAATTAACCTCAGATGGGATTGGAACTCTCTTCTGAGTGATAGCGAAGAAATGAAGTTTAAGAACTATAGTAGACAGTACTTTCCTCATACAGATGACCTTGTGAGATATCTTGGTGATTTTGCCTCACACTTTAAGCTCAAAATTCAATATAATTGCCAAGTGTCCAAAATTGCTAAAAGTAATAAATTCCTGGTTGTAGATAGCAAAGATAATATTTATTCAGCAGATCATCTCATCATCGCTACAGGTTTTTCTCAACTATATCTGCCACGAATTCCTGGGATAGAGTTAGCAGAAAAATACACTAATGTTTCTATAAATCCTGAAGATTTTGCCAATCAAAAAGTATTAATTATCGGAAAAGGTAATTCAGGCTTTGAAACGGCTAATAATCTAGTTGCCACAGCAGCATTAATTCATATAGCTAGTCCCAACCCAGTATCGTTAGCTTGGAAAACAAGATATGTGGGGCATTTACGGGCGGTTAATAATAACCTTTTAGATACATATCAATTGAAATCCCAAAATTTGATTTTGGATGCAACTATTACAAAGATAGAGCGCCAAAATAATAAATTTGTAGTTTCTGTGATTTATACTCATGCCTACGGTGAAGAAGAAGATTTAGTTTATGATCGTGTAATAGCTTGTACTGGATTTCGTTTTGATGATTCTATTTTTGATGAATCATGTAAGCCTCAATTAACTATCAATAATCGCTTTCCCGAACAAACCAGTTCCTGGGAATCAACCAACATCAAAGACTTGTATTTTGCTGGAGTACTTATGCACGTGCGGGATTACAAGAAAAAACAATCTGGTTTTATTCATGGATTTCGCTACAATATCCAGGCTTTATATCAAATTTTAGCGTATAAGTATCATCATCAAGAATTACCATTTAAAGTAGTTGATTGTACTCCAGAGGAATTAACAAATTATATCATTAAGAGGATAAATATCAGTTCCGGTTTATGGCAACAAACTGGTTTTATCTGTGACTTAATGGTAATTAATGCTGATGACAAGATAGCAAAATACTATGAAGATATACCTACTGATTACGTACATGACGGTGATTTAGGCAAGCATGAACACTATTACATAATTACTTTAGAATTTGGGCTAGATATTATCAATGCTAGTCCAGACCCGTTTGCTATCGAGCGTGTCCACAAAGATGATGTTAATAATGCTGCCCAAAGCCCTAGTCTTCACCCAATTATTCGTCGCTACTCTGGTTCTACTTTGATTTGTGAACACCATGTGATTGAAGATATAGCCAGTGAATGGTTGGAAGATGTACATGTTAAGCCATTGTTAGAGTTCTTGCAAAATCAGCTATCAAGCTAAGTAGCGATGCCGATATTAGCCTCACCAATTTCCCAATAAGTTGGGACAGTATCAATAATTAAAGGTTTGTAAGTAGAACGAGGTGAAAAAACCAAACTATGTTAAGCAATATAAAATAATTAAAATTCATTTCGTAGTCAGCGGTTCTAGCCTTTACTTGAGGACTAAAGTCCTCACTCTTCGAGTGATGCCGACCGATGCCGCAGGCTGTACGTTAGTCGCTCATGGGGGAGACCCCCAAGATCGCGCTAACTCACTACAAACCTTTAATTATTTACGCCGTCCTACTTATGGCCGCTGACTACGTTTTGAGAAAGGTGCAAAAAAAGATGGAAATTCAGCATATTGGTATTATTGGTGCTGGTATTAGTGGTCTAGTCGCAGCTAAGACGTTTATAGAAGAAGGTTATGAAGTCACCGTGTTCGAGAAACAGAAGCAACTTGGTGGGGTGTGGGAAGCTTCTCGAACTTATGTGGGGCTAACTACCCAGAATCCTCGTGATACTTATGCTTTCTCTGATTATCCCATGCCTGCATCCTACCCCGAATGGCCTACATCTGAGCAAATGCGGAATTACTTGGAATCTTACGCACAGCATTTTGGCATTGTCTCGAAGATTCGCTTTCAATCAGAAGTCACTCAGCTAAAGAAAAAAATCGGCATACAACCAGGATGGATAGTTAATCTCAACTCTCTGGATGATGCTAACGGTAAGACAAAACATGAGCAGTATGAGTTTGATTTCGTTGTTGTGTGCAACGGTATTTTTAATGTTCCCAAGATGCCTTTATTACCTGGTAAAGAGGATTTCATTGCATCTGGAGGACAAGTGCTACACTCTACAGAGTTTAATGACAGTTCTTTATTGAAAGATCAGCGGATAATCATTGTAGGCTTTGGTCGGTCTGCTACTGATATAGCTAACTACGCTGTTCCTATAGCCAAAGAATGTACGATTATTTTCCGTCAAATCCTGTGGAAAATACCGAAGTTTTTCTTAGGTTTGGTTAACTTAAAGTATATTTTGTTGACTCGATTTGCGGAAGCTTGGCTTCCCTACCGCCAACTCCAAGGTATAGAATGGTTACTACATACTATAGGGAAACCTTTGGTATGGGCTTTTTGGAAGATTAATGAAATTATTCTCCGCCTACAGTTTGGTCTTGATGCTTGTGGGATGGTACCTGATAAGCCATTGTATAAATCAGTCAACTGTTCCAGTGCGATCGCTCCCACCAGTTTTTATAAGCATTTATCTTCTGGTAAGCTTAAGGCCAAAAAGACTGCGATCGCACGGTTTGTCTCCAACGGTGTAGAACTAGAAAATGGAGAACAGTTGCACGCAGACATAGTTATCTTTGGGACAGGCTTTCGCCAGGATGTTCCCTTTCTCGAAGAAAAGTATCGTCAACTTCTTATTGATGATCAAGGCTACTTCCACTTGTACCGCAATCTTATTCACCCTCATATCCCACAACTAGGTTTTGTGGGTTACAACTCCAGTTTCTTTTCCCAATTAACATCTGAAGTAGGAACGTGGTGGTTAGCAGAGTATGTCAAAGGTAATTTAGTTTTACCGTCATCCTCCGAAATGACTCAGGAGATGGAAACAGAGTTGCACTGGAGAAAGACTCAGTGGCCTACAGGTGGAGGGAACGGCGGATGTATATCACCGTTTAATTTTCATCATCTTGAGCAACTGATTCAAGATATGAAAGTTAGCAATCACCAAAACCCTTGGCAGCGATTTGCTGAAATCATGATGCCAGTCAATCCATCTGCTTACACATATATTCGCCAACAGTTGCAGGGAAAAAGAAGGAATTTAGTCCTCAAAAAATAGATTAATTACCGTATCGGTATCTCAATTACAAACTCACTCCCCTTACCCACTTCGGAATTACAGGTTAACTGACCCTGATGTTTATCCACAACAATCTGATAGCTAATTGACAAACCCAACCCTGTGCCACTACCCACTGGTTTAGTAGTAAAAAATGGATCAAAAATTTTCTGTTGTACAGATGCTGTCATACCTAGTCCATTATCAACAAACCGAATCTTCAGGATATTTGAGCCTACTAATTCAGTGCTAATCCAAATTGTCGGACTGGCAATTTTTTCTTGGTTAACTTCTGAAATATCTAAAGCATCAATTGCATTACTGAGAATATTCATAAACACTTGATTCAGTTGGCTAGCATAACAAGTAACTTCTGGTATCTGTCCGTATTCCTTGATGATGGCAATTTCTTGGCGATGTTTATCAACACTAGTTTTTTTAAGTCGATGTTGCAAAATCATTAAAGTGTTATCCAATCCCTCATGAATATCTACGGGTTTCATTTCCGACTCATCCAGGCGGGAGAAGTTTCGCAAACCTAAAACAATATTGCGGATACGCGTACTTCCCGCTTTCATGGAATCCACAGTTTTTGGCAAGTCTGCTGCTAAGAAATCTATATCAATGTTTTCAGCTTTTTCCCTAATTAACTGTGAAGGCTGGGGATATTCTTGTTGATAGATAGCTATTAATTCTAGTAAATCTTGAACATATTCACTCGTATGAGCAATGTTGCCATGAATAAAATTAATAGGGTTATTGATTTCATGGGCAACTCCCGCTACCATTTGCCCCAAAGATGACATTTTTTCACTTTGAATTAATTGGGTTTGGGTGCGTTGTAATTCTTGTAATGCCTGTTGTAAACTTTGGTTATTTTTATTAAGTTCTGCTGTTCTTTCTGCTACTTTTTCTTCTAAAGTATGATTATATTCTTCTAGCTTTTCTTTAGCTTGTGCCAAATTTGTGTAGAGCATGGCATTTTCTAAAGAAATAGTAGCTTGAGTAGTTAAGAGCTTGAGAACTTCCAGGCGATCGCGTGTAAATGCTCCTGTAGTCAAATTATTTTCTAAATAAAGAATCCCCAGTAACTTACTTTGATTAATCATGGGGATGCACAACAAACTTTTTGGTGATTCACGGTTAATATAGTTATCTGCTACTAAAGAAGTTTGAGCTTTGGCATCATCAATAACTAATATTTCCCTAGTCCGTTTGACGTAGTTAATTAAGGAAATTGGCACATCATAGCTTGACTCTAAACTAATTGAGGGAAACTGTGTCTGGGTAGAAGCTAATGTTGAACTAGAACTGACAGATGTAACTGTTAATTCTGATTCATCTCCAGTACTCAAAATTAGAACACACTTAGAGGCCCCGACATTTTCCATCACAACTTCCATTAAGGTTGAAAGTAGTTCCGGTAACTCAATTTCTCCAGACAATGCTTGGGATGCTTTAATCACAGCGGCTAAATCTAGCCTGTCCGACATACTAGTATTAGAGCCAACAACAGTTTCATTTGTACTTACAATAGATTCAGTATTAGGCGCAGATCCAGTGAATTTAAGTTCAGAGGTAATATTTTCACTGGGATGTAAACTCAGTTTGTCTTGTTGAATAAGAGACGATAATAATTGAGGATAGCGTTTTTGCAAATCATTTACTTTTGCTAATGCACCCCAGCGAACATAACCATAGTAAGCATCAATTAGATAAGTTTGAGCAATTTTCTGCTTGCCCCATTCTAGATAAAATTTACTCGCAATTTCGTTAGCAAGAGCTTCTTCATGAATATAATCATATTTTTTAGCAAGAGAAATTGCCTGATCAAAGTATTCTATTGCCTCAAGATATTTTCTAGAAACTCTGCATTTTTCAGCCTCAACTAAATAAAATTTATGCAAATGATTACTGGGAACATATTCTGCCCACGTACTCATTTTCTTTTGATTGTTTAATACTTTATGTAAAATTTCTTCTTGATTTATAGAACTAGTGTTATGATATGTTGCCAACAATGCCAGAGAATCATAAAAATAAAATTGTGGGACAACAAACTGTCCTATTCCACTCATTAAATATTGCTCTGCCAGGACAGAGTTTTTAACGGCTTCAGCATAATCGCCAAAGAGATAACACAAATTTAGTTTACATATATAAACATACAAAAGTGCAACTCCATCATTAACCTTGATTTGCTCTGGCAATATTTGTACTTCATCATAAGCTTCCCCAATTAACTGACAAGGATTTGGCACAGCCCCAATCAAATTCAATACTGTCTGCCGATAAATTTCAATCCAAAAAAAGACTGCATCTTGTTTGAGTTGGTTAGCAGTATAACTGTAGTTTGCCATCTCTCTTTCAAGAGTATTCAATTCCTTCCCGCTAAAATATGCAATGTAGGAGTAAGAATATAAAGAGTACGCCGCGAATTCTAAATCGCCTGTTTCTAGTCCAGCAGTATAAGCTTCTAAAAGAGGCTGAAGAGTTTCTCTAATAGGTTCTTGCCAATGTCTAACATGGGCATTAAATGTCTGGTTGACTTTGGCTTTAATTTCTTTAATGTTGAACTTTGATAATAAATTGGTACCTAATTTGCCAAACTGATAACCAAGTTCAATTCCTCCTGGCGACCCGCAAAGCATTAAACCATAAGTAACATAGGCAAAAGCTGATAAGGGAGAATTTCCATATTTCAGTGATAAGTTAATTTGTTTTAAGCAAATTAGAGGCATCAATTCAGGCATCGCTTGATAAGCAAAAGCAATTGCACCAGATAAAATACGCATCATTGCTAGTGCTTCTTTTACCGTCATTTCTGGCAAATCAATTAATTCCTCAATCTTACGATTAGCCAAAGTTGTAGTGACTATATTCATTTCTTGCTGAATATCAGTCTGACTAGGATATTCCGGGAATTCTACTCCCAATAACTTCAAAAATACCAGTGCTGCTTTAACTGCTTCTTGTGCTTTCCCTTGCGCCCCATATGCCTGAATTCTAACTTCATACACTTTTACTTTTTCTAGCAGTGTATTAGCCTTTGCCAACACAACCTGGACAAGTTCTTCTGTCTGCTCAAACTCTCCATTCAAATATGCTGCTTCTGCCGCATTCTCATACAAAGCTAAGGTTAATTCATATTGATTATTCCAACAATTACCTGCCAGCAGTTCAATTCCAGTAGTTAAATACTTCTTAGCCGTTGAGTAAGCTGTTGATACTACAGCTTTACATCCAGCCGTTAAGTTCATTGCAGCTAATTCATCTCGTTGCGCTGGATTAGTAATGAATTCCACTGCAATGTTAAACTGATTAACTAATTCAAAAATCTTATCTTCCCGTTCTTCAATGGAAGTATTTTTCAGCAAAAGTAGCCCAATTTTTAAGTGAATTGGTTTTTTTTGGTCTAGAGGAATCAAAGAATACGCAGCTTGCTGTACACGATCATGTACAAATTTATACTTTGTTAGTTGAGGATTAGTATTAGAGGATGTTGAGTGCAATTCTTCTTGATGACAAATTGTTTGTTGTTTATCACTTGTTTCTGCTAATGAATTTTCGTTTTGAGGTAAAATTAATCCATCAAGTAAAGCAGGCCAAAGATCAGCTGCTGTATCCACAACACTTTTTTCATGGATAATAGCCAGAGTCTTTAAATCAAATTGACTCCCTACACAAGCAGCTAACTTTAATAATTTGTTAGTATTTTTAGGCAGCTTTTCAATTTGGATTGCCATAAATTCTACTACATCATCTGTGAGCGACAATGTTTTGATTTTTGTAATGTCATACTGCCAATGACCAACATCAAAGTTTAGTGTAATTAATCCATCATCATGTAAAGATTTGAGAAATTGAGTGACAAAGAAGGGGTTACCTTTGGTTTTTGCAAATACCATTTGTGTCAAAGGAACAGCAACTAAGTCTCGACAATGAAGTGTATCGGCAATCAAATTGTTTAAATCTGATTGGTTTAAGGGTGCCAAATTAATAGTATTAATAATTACATTTTTTGCGGACATTTCTTGCAAAATCAAAGTCAATGGATGTGCAGCCGATACTTCATTATCACGGTATGCCCCTATCAGTAATAAGTTACCTTGCTTTTCAGCTATTTTCTGGATTTCTCCAGTCAGAGTAGAAGAGGTAGCTTCACTCATTAATAATTGAATAAATTTCAAAGAAGCCGTATCTGCCCATTGCAAATCATCGAGGAAAATTACCAGAGGTTGTTCTTTAGTTGTAAAAACTTGAATAAATTTTTGAAATAATAAATTAAATCGATTGTAGACAGCACTACCAGAAATTTTTACCACTGGTGGTTGTTTGCCAATAATCCTTTCCAGTTCAGGAATTACATCAATAATTACTTGAGCTTGTCTACCCAAGACAGATAATATTTTTTCCTGCCATTGATTAATTTGGGCATCACTTTCTGATAATATTTGTCCAATCAAATCTCTAAATGCTTGTATCAATGCTGATAAAGGAATATCACGTTGAAATTGATCGAATTTACCTTTAATGAAGTAACTACGCTGTCTTGCAATTGGTTTATGCACTTCATTTACTACAGCAGTTTTGCCAATTCCAGAGAAACCCGTAACTAATATCATTTCATTGTTACCGTTTGCCACGCGCTCAAAAGTAGCAAGGAGGTTTTCAACTTCACGTTGACGACCATATAATTTTTCAGGAATCACAAAACGGTTAGATATATCTCGACCTGCTAATTCAAAGGGTGTAATTTGTTCTTTCTCTAGCCACTGATTCTGACATATCTCTAAATCATGCTTGAGTCCATACGCACTTTGATAGCGGTCTTCAGCATTTTTCGCCATCAACTTGCTAATTATTTCCGATAAAATTAAAGGAATGTGAGAATTAATTTGACTAACTTTAGGTGCTTCTTTAGCAATATGAGAGTAAACTAACTCCATAGGTTCATTGTTACTGAAGGGTAATTGCCCAGTTAGGAGTTCAAAAAAGGTCACGCCTAAGGAATAAAAGTCAGTGCGATAGTCTATACCTCGATTCATCCGTCCCGTTTGTTCAGGAGAAATATAAGCTAGAGTGCCTTCTAAAACATTGGGATTTGTAATGACTTGAATTTCTTTTGGTAACAAAGTAGCTAGACTAAAGTCGATGATTTTAATTTCATTAGTTGTGGGGTGAATAAGAATATTTCCGGGTTTAATGTCTTTGTGAATGATGCGATGGCGATGTAGTTCCTCTAGGCTGGAAGCAACTTCAATGGCGATGTGGAAAAATTCACTTAAAGAAACAGACTTTTTCCCGTTTGCTAACTGCTGTCGTTGCCAATCTTTGAGGGAGATACAGCCAAAATCTTCCATAACTAGGACATAACCGTTGCGGTAAGTTTCTATGCTATGGGGTTTGACAATACCAGATAGTTCTATGTTTTGGGTAATAGTGTATTGATTACGGAACTGAGCAATCTCGGCAAAAGTAGGATATTCATTCCGCATCAGTTTGAGGATTACGGGTTGTTCATCCTGTTCTCTGATGCCCCGATAAACTAAGGTTTTACTACCTGAATAAATTTGCTCAGTAATGCGATAACCAAGTATGGGATATAGCGGATCTAATACTACTGACATTCTTGCCTATGCTCACATATTGCTTTCTATGTTTCATTATTCCCAGTACAGAAAACTAATTATCGTTAGCCTGTTAACTAATTTTTTGTTCCTTGCTTATACAAGCTATGAGTAATAAAAGCAAACTACTACGTATGTGTACGCAAATTATGTCTAATGTGAATTTGATGTTGAAACAATTGTAATTTAGACAGGCTTATACACCCTGATGGAAAAACGGGGTATTTCAATTTATAGCCATTATTGATTGATTTAAACAGTAAAAAGCCTGCCTTTACCCTTAAATAGAGTATGTTTTGGCAGGGCTATGGGATAGATAATTCCACTGTATTGTCTTCAAAAGTTGATCGTGCCACAGCGCGATCGCATTTTTCAATTTTTCCACTTATGGGTAGATTAGTTAAATTTAGCAATCAACCTGGATTACTATAGTAAGTACAAATACTACTTGATCTTTTGTTTGATAAAAGTCACTACCTGCGCTAACTGTTTCTTCAAGCCGTCGATTTCTGCCTGCATTTTGATCATTTTTTCATTCAATGCATTGATTTCGGCTGAAGCATCTGACTCAATATCAGAAATAGTTGTTGCAGTAGTTGTGACACCAGATGTAACTACCGTGCCATTTTTAGTAGCAACGGCCGTTGCTGTACCATTTTTGGTAGTAACGAGTGATATTGGAACTGCTTCTGGGCGAGGCTTTTTAGCCTTAGACATTGCTAACTTAATAGCATTGATTAATTGCTTCTGATCAAAAGGCTTTCCTAAAAATTCAAAGTATTCAAAAGGTTCGGTCAGTTTTTCCGTTACCTCCTCCTTACGACCAGACATGATAACCAAAGGAATTTTTCTCAGTTCAGGCTGTGCTTGCACTTGCTGAAAAACTTCCCATCCGCTCATTTTAGGCAGTAAAAAGTCCAACATAATCAAGCTGAGTTTTTCCTGACGGATAAAATTCAGTCCTTCTAAACCGTCTTTGGCTTCTAATACCTCAAAATTGCCTGGAGGCAACATTTCTCGTACTTTTACCCTGACAACTGTAGTGTCATCGATAACTAAAATTTTGTTACTTGCCACGACTTATTGCTCTAACAGAAATTTTAAGTGTAAATAACGGCATTGCCGATTGACCGTGAGAATCCTCCCACTATATCCACATTCTTTATTAATTGGGGGATAGTATATTTCGGTATAAATGTCATTGTTAGAGGTATTTTAAAAAACTAGTGCTTATATTCGGGAAAATCTATGTCATGGTGATATTTAAGGCTTAAACCTTGCTTCAGCGCAGAGGAAATTTGCCCCAAAATACCTTTGAATTTTGCTTGGATGTCTATGACTTCGTTACAACCAGCCCAACTCAAGTCAGAAATAACGGCAATGCCTAGCTGGTTACGTCGCCCCATTGCTAAAGCTAGTGAGCTTTCTACCGTACAACGGATTATTAAGCAACGCCAAATTCACACGATTTGTGAAGAAGGACGTTGCCCTAATCGGGGAGAATGCTATGCCCAAAAAACTGCAACTTTTTTACTATCAGGTCCTGTTTGTACACGTTCTTGTGCTTTTTGTCAAGTAGATAAAGGTCATGCACCAATGCCTATTGACCCAGAGGAGCCGCAAAAAGTAGCAGAAGCCGTACAGCTTTTGGGATTGCGTTATGTAGTGTTGACTTCTGTCGCCCGTGATGATTTGCCAGATCAGGGTGCAGGGCAGTTTGTCAAGACAATAAATACAATTCGTCAGTTAAACCCAGATACGCAAATTGAAGTACTGACGCCAGATTTTTGGGGTGGTATTGGTTCTGGAGAATCAGGACAACGACAAAGAATAGCTGCCATTGTGACAGCTAAACCAGCTTGTTTTAATCACAACGTGGAAACAGTCAGGCGGCTAACTGGCCCTGTGCGTCGGGGAGCCAAGTACGATCGCTCGCTGCAAGTGTTGGCTATAGTGAAAGAAATAGACCAGACTATCCCCACTAAATCAGGCTTAATGCTGGGACATGGCGAAACGAGAGAGGAAGTCATGGAAACTATGACAGACTTAAGGGCTGTGGGGTGCGATCGCCTGACTATCGGCCAGTATATGCGTCCTTCTTTAGAACATTTACCAGTACAAAAATACTGGACACCAGCAGAATTTGATGAACTAGGCAGTCTAGCACGGCAAATGGGATTTAACCATGTCCGTTCTGGGCCGCTGGTGCGTAGTTCTTACCATGCGGGTGAAGAATGAGTGGGGAAAGGAGGACGATGAGGAAGATATTGACCAATTCCCAATCCCAAATCCCCAAACACAAAAATATTTTTAAAGAATTTGGGCATTGGGTACATCTGTTTGGTATTTCTTAAAAAGTTATGACATGAGGAGAACCATTTATGGCTAAAGTTCAAAATTCCCCAGTTGCTGACAGTGGAGCTAAACCCCCATACACTTTCCGTGTGGGTTGGGCGTTGCTGTTATTGGCTGTTAACTTTTTGGTTGCTGCCTATTACTTCCACATCATTGAATAATTAGAAGTGGAATGGTGCTGCTTAAATTGTTCCTTTGAATAAACCTTTGGGGCGAATGAGCAGCACCAAAATCATGATCAACAGAGCTATACCTTGTTTATACTGAGAACCCAGCCAGAGAGTGCTGAGTTCTTGGGCTATACCAATGATTAAGGCTGCGGCGATCGCTCCGTAGGGATTACCGATACCACCTAATATTACTGAAGCGAACAAAGGTAAAATGAGAAACCATCCCATGTTGGGGCGTACCGCCGTAATCAACCCGTACATACTGCCACCTAATGAGGTGAATGTGCCAGCAATCAGCCAAGTCCAGAGGATTACTTGCTCTACATTGATGCCAGATACTCTCGCTAAATCTAAATCGTCTGCCACGGCTCGCATTGCTTTACCAATTTTGGTATTTTGCAACAGATAGTGCAGTGCCAAAATTGCCAGCACAGCTAACCCCAATACCAAAAGTTGATTTTGCGGGATCTTTAAACCGAAGATATCCAACGCCGCAGTTACAGGCACATTGTAATTTCGGTTCTGTCCACCCCAAAGAAAAATAATCCCATTGCGTAAAAATAAAGCCAGTCCAATAGAGATAATAATCAGTGTGGTGGAAGTGGCACGAATAGAACGCATCCTTGACCACAACAATTTTTCTGATAACAGCATTGCCCCTACAGTCCCGAAGGTTGCCAGAATCATGGACAACCAAATATTGATTCCGGCTGTATTTATTAATAAAGTGAGATAGGCTCCCAAAGTGAGAAAATCACCGTGAGCAAAATTAGATAACCGTAAAATCCCGTAGGTAAGTGTGAGTCCTACAGCTGCTAAAGCAATAATACTGCCTACTGCAATGCCGTTGACGATGAGTTGAGCAATTTGTGTATCCATCAGTTTTTTCTAAAATAGTTAATCCCAAAAAATTTTAGGAAATTAATTTCGTACAAGAATGTTGGTTTTACTAGTGACAATCGACACTACAAGTTATAAGTTATAAACAAACGAAAATTGTGAGTTAATATACATAGAATCTTGTTCGTATTTTTGTGCCAAGTCAAACTTGTTCAGCGGTCTAGTTGACCATGCAGCAGTATTCAAGCTTACCAGAACAGAACTCATCGTTAGATGTCACGCCCACACTTTTGAAAACAATTCAGCAACTTCGTGCGGAGCTGTGGCTGGAACGCAGCTTGAACCAGTTGCAGAGTCACCTAAACGATCGCTTGCTTTGTGTTTGTAGTGTTGTCTCACCAGCGAGAACCACAGAGGCGGAAATTTTCCAAACTGTGGTGAACCAGCTCGACATTGCTTTGAATAGTATTACGGTAGCGATCGCTTTATTTCAACCCCAGGCAAAAATTGCTGAAGTTTGTTATGTTTCTCCGTCACCGTGTCGAGTTGCACAGCAGCCACTTTTACAACATTCCCAAAAAAGACTGCAATTAAAATTGCACGAAGCGATCGCACTAGAAGATTTACATCAACTTGAAAGCCAACAACCACAATATGTCTGGCGCTTAAGTGATGATGCTAATAATATTATTGGCTGGCTAATTATCGCTAAAGCCACCCCCAGGACTGATGGTAAATCACTTACAGCATCCCAAAAGCAACTGCGATCGCAATTGCTCACACAAGCTATTCAGCAGTGTATGGCTGCACTCACGCAACTGAAAAAAATAGCCTCTTTGCAGCAACACTCTCAACAACTTGGTAGTTCTAATGAGCAACTTAAGCGCACTAATCAACTTAAAAACCAGTTTCTAGCTAATACAAGTCACGAAATCCGCACGCCCCTAAGTTCCATTATTGGTTTCACTCACCTGCTTCTAGCTCAAGGCTACGATCCCACAAGGGAACGCCATCAAGAGTATTTAAATATCATTCAGTCTAGTGGGAAGCACTTACTCACGCTCATCAATGATATTTTAGACCTTTCCAAAATTGAAGCTAACCAGCTGGAAGTGGAATGGGAAAATGTAAATGTGCCAGAAATGTGCCGCAATGTTTTCGCATTGCTGAAGGAGAAAGCTGCTAACAAGAATTTGAAATTGTGCCTAGAAATAGACCCCGATGTCAAAACCCTGGTTGCTGACCCCTTAAGATTGAAGCAAATGCTGTTGAATTTGCTGTTTAATGCCCTGAAGTTTACTAGCACAGGTACCGTTGGCTTAAAAGTTTTACCCAAAGATGAATTTGTGCATTTTACAGTTTGGGATACAGGAATTGGGATCTCTCCAGAAAATCAAGCTCTCCTATTTCAACCTTATTTCCAAATTGCCAACGCTGTCACTAGCCGTAATGAAGGTACAGGTTTGGGATTAACTGTGACTCGCAAGTTGGCTGAACTTCATGGTGGTGGAGTGACAGTGGAATCATCCGTTGATCAAGGCTCGCGGTTTACTATTATTCTGCCCCTAAAACCTCTTGAGGAAGTAGGGGCAAATGGGGAAGATGAGGTAGATGAGACAGTAGAATCAACCATCGTTAGTCCCAGTTCCTCTTTAGAGATTTTGTTGGTGGAAAATGATTTTCCTAATGCCGAGTTGATGCAAATTTATCTAGGTAAACGGGGATATCATGTGAATTGGGTGAAGAATGCTGCTGAAATGTGGGCAGTTCTCACACAGATTAACCCGGCGGTAATTTTAATGGATATCCAGCTTCCTGATGCTAATGGTTTAAATTTGCTCAAGCAGTTACGAGCCAAACCAGAGTATCAGATGATTCCAGTAATTGTTCAAACAGCAATGGCCATGAAAGGCGATCACGAAACTTGTTTGGCCGCTGGGGCCAATGATTATCTTTCTAAACCGTTGGATTTACCTCTGTTAGCTAATCTGGTGGCCAAGTATAGCAGCCCCAACATCTTAGTTGATGAGTGATTAGAATAGAATTGATTGGGTGCTGTAGGCTTTTGCCAGGATTGGGAAGTGATGTTGACAGAAAAATTTGAGCAATTAAAAGTCTTATTTGGAGATATGGAGCAGGCTTTGATTGCCTACTCTGGGGGTATTGATAGTACTTTGGTTGCCAAGATTGCTTATGATGTGTTGGGCGATCGCGCTTTGGCTGTGACAGCTGTTTCGCCTTCGCTGTTACCAGAAGAGTTGGAAGATGCGAAAATTCAAGCCGCAACTATGGGGATTTCTCATAAAATTGTCCACACTCACGAAATGGACAATCCCAATTACACTTCTAACCCTGTCAATCGGTGCTATTTTTGCAAAAGTGAATTACATGACACTCTTAAACCTTTAGCGTTGCAGTTAGGTTATCCCTATGTAGTAGATGGGGTGAATGCCGACGATTTGCACGATTATCGCCCAGGGATTCAAGCAGCTAAAGAAAGAGGCGCGCGATCGCCTTTAGCTGAAGTTGGCGTCACTAAAGCTGAAGTCCGGCAACTTTCGCAACAACTCGGTTTACCTTGGTGGGATAAACCTGCTCAACCTTGTCTCAGTTCTCGGTTTCCTTATGGTGAGGA
Organism: Nostoc sp. CCY0012; assembly: GCF_963920855.1. Lineage (NCBI taxonomy): Bacteria > Bacillati > Cyanobacteriota > Cyanophyceae > Nostocales > Nostocaceae > Nostoc > Nostoc sp. CCY0012. The sequence continues at coordinate 25,573 of NZ_CAWUDM010000074.1, forward strand.
AATTACTGTTGCCAAATTGCAAAGGGTCGGTAGAGCAGAAATTTATCTCCGAAAATTAGGATGGCAGAATTTGCGCGTACGTTCGCAAGGCGATACAGCGCGGATTGAATTACTGCCAACACAAATCAAAGATTTTGTCTTAACTACAGATATACAAGCAGTAGTTGCTAAATTTCAAGAGTTGGGATTTCTTTACGTCACTCTCGATTTAGAAGGTTATCGTAGCGGCAAATTAAATCAAGTTTTAAATCAGCCTGTTGTTATGACTCATTAGTCAATGGTTATTTCCCCAGTTCTAAATAATTTCTGCTTCCACAGACACTAAAACACAACCGTTAATCCTCCAGGTATTATCTGGCTGTTTTACCATAAAATATAAACCCCTCAGGGGAACACCATGAGGACTCAGCAAAAGTACTGTCTGAGTAATATTGCCTTGGATGGTTGTGATTTTCTCAAAAAATACAGAACGGGGGCGATAAACAGCCGGGTAGCTATTTCTTACCATCTGGATAAAGTTTTCTGCGGTATATTGCTCTTGAATTTCCGGACTGGCAAAAGCAAAAGCAGCTTGAGCGTCATCCTGTTGAAAAGCTTGAATTTGGTTTTCAATTATGGAACGGATGGCAATAGCGTCATTATCGGTGATTTCCATAGTTTTTAAAATAGGTTTTAAAATAGCGATCGCTCAATTATTTTGCTGAGTCAGCTTGAATTGTGTTTCTTGCAGTGCCGCACGCCAAACATCATATCCATCTTGAGATAGATGCAAACCATCTGTAGTTAGCTCTGGGCGCAAATTGCCTTGAAAATCTGTAAACCAATCATAAATATTTAGATAATTAGCTTTTTCTTGTTGAGCAATCAAGGCCAGTTGTGTATTAATTTGACGAATACGGCTATTAGAAATTGATGACAGGCGCGTTGGCAAAATTGATTGCACAATTATCTGAGTATTTGGGTGAGTCTGCCGCAAGCTACGGATAATCTGTCGATGATTACGCAAAATTTCTTCATCACTATCGCCTCTTCGTAAATCATTAATTCCAGCCATGATATAAATCACATTCGGTCGTGTTGCGGCAAATGCCTGCAATCTTTTGGAAATTCCTCCAGAAGTATCTCCAGATATGCCTTGATTCAGCCACAATTTACCAGTAGGCAATTTTTCTTTAGGAAACCACATGCTCAAGGAATCACCAACTAAAATACCTAAATAATTTGCGCCTTGACCTTGGCTGATGGCTTTAGCTTCTAAAGTTAATAACTTTTTCCAATCTTCATAAGTTAGTTGATGCTTCTTCGCTGAATTCCACAATAATTGCGAAGTCTCATTATCCACACGTGTATAAATCTGACCTGTTTTTAAAGCTGCCAATCTTTGGTAATAAAGTTGCTTGCCTGATATCAGTGCGCGGTTAGATGGATGAGGATGAGGATTCAGGAATGAATCTGGTGATGCTGGTAATCCTTGGTTATTGAATTGCGGTAAGGAGATATCAAGGTTGGCAATGTTTTTTTCATCCACTGTTATCTGTAACCCCTGTGTGAAATTCCACATAAATTGAGAACTTTCTGGCAGGAGGATTGACAGATGAGGAGGCGCAGATGCTGGTATTACCAATCCTGTTAACAAGCCTATTGCCAACAGATATGAATCCCTTATCACTTTGTCTCTCCTCATTTTTACTGCTTTTCCCTATGACAGTATCAATTAGCTGTGTTCAGGAAAATTTTACTGAGATTTAGCTATTATTTTTATTTACACTGTATTGTATAGTTGTGTAAACCAGCTTCACAAGATTATGTTTGACAATTTACAATCTCTTTAAGACATATCTTTGAATACTTCAGCTAGTTTTATTTATTAAAATTCTTTGGTTAAAAGTATTTTTTTAGAGACAAAGTGTAGATTTATTCATCTATACCTTTCGGTTTAGGGTATAAAACTTACTAGGGTAAATAATATTACATCAATATTGCACTTTCCAGATATCCAATTTCCAGTTGCGCTTAAACATATCTATGTAGTTTATAGCACAATTGAACTTTGCTCTAGTTGTATATAACAACCTTGTAAGAAGTGCTAAGATTTAGGTAAAGTATTAATGTTTCCCGGTTATTCTGTGGCTAGAGCGAGTACAGCAATTGGTGTTAGTCCAATCATTAAGGAGATTGTGCAAAAACAGGCACATTCAACGCGTTTAACCCTCAAAGAAGTTATTCTTATGGGGATGTTAGCTATTGACAAGCTAGATGATCAAAGCCGTCAAGAGTTAGCCGACCAAGTTCATCAAATGCAAGTGAATGGAGAGATTTGAGTGAGTATTTATGAGTTATTAACTTTAGCTTTCCACTCCTCACCCTTAAATTCATCTGCCTATCGACTAAATCGATAACGACTTCCTACAACATAATCCTCATTAATTTCCAAAGATATCCATCGGCGCTGTAAATTTTCAGCCACAAACCCGGTTGTATTGGAACCTGAAAATGGGTCTAACACCATATCACCTTCATCAGTTAAAAATTTGATGAAAAATTCAGCGAAACCTTGAGGAAACCTCGCTGGGTGGGGTTTAATTCCTGCTGCTTTACAGCTCCGTAGATACAAACTATTAGATTCTGTATTAGGAATTTCTAGCAAATTTGGTGGAATTGCACCTTGGTTGTCTTTTTGAAATTTCTGAGAAATATCATGTCCACTTGGACGAAGTTGAGCTTTATAGCCATTTTTCAGTAGTTTCTGCATACTTTGGCTATAAGGCTTCAATACTTTTCTATTGTCTGCTTTAGGTTGTGGGGTTTTTGATAGCCACCAAACGACATTTACTGAATCTTTCACACGAATTCGTTTGATGGTCACCCACTCAGCCGGAGTAGGTAATCGCGCAGGGTTATAATGATAAAATTCTTGTGCCAAAAAAAAGCCGACTTCTTTACATAATCTGACTAAAAGTTCATATTGGTATATACTCCGCACGGGGTTACCAGGTAAGTAAGCACCACCTAAATCTAAAATAAATGAGCCATTATCTACTAATACTCTTTTGAACTCGTATGCAAAAGGTAGAAACCACTCGATATATTTTTCAGCACTTTCGTTACCGTATGCTTTTTTACGTGTGAGAGCAAATGGCGGCGATGTCAGGATCAGATTAATGCTATTTTGATCAATTGATTTCAGAAGTTCTAGACTATCGCCCAAATATGCTTTGCCAAAGTTTTGGGTGTAATAAGGAGTTAAGTTTATCTTTTTTGGTGAGTTTTCGGTTTCTTCTGGCAAGACGTATAGCTAGTTAGAAATTAAAAAAAATTATATTTATTAAAGTAAATTATAGACAATTTACCAGCCAATAAAGGATGGGTAAAAGCCCACCCTCCGCATAACTGAAACTCTACCACTTTTTGTATGGGAGAAATTTGCCAGACATAATAATTTTAACGCGATCGCCTTTGGGGTCTGTTTCTTTTTCGATATCTAAGGTAAAGTCAATGGCGCTCATAATCCCGTCACCAAACTTTTCCTGAATTACCTCTTTAATAGGGTAGCCATAGACTTGCATAATCTCGTAGAAACGATAAATCAGGGGATCAGTCGGGACGATTGGCCCTAATCCTTTAACTGGGTACGCAGTCAATTCTTGAATATAGATAGGAGCTAAGTCCAATGCTTCTACCAATAATTTTGCCTCTTCCTCAGAGGCGCTAGCTTGACGGTAAAATACAGCAGCAATCCATACTTCATCACGTCCAATAATTTTTTCTAAATCAGCAAAACTCAATCCTTTCTCTTGTTTGGCTTCTAAAAGCTGTTGCGTAATTTCGGAAATTGACATCTGATAACTTTTCTCGTCAGTTAATTTTGCAAGCAGAGAAAAATTTTAACATTTTCTCAGAGTCATAATGCGGTACAGGAACTTCGTCAAGACTTTCAAAATTATGGATTATTTTGTAATGTGTCCGCTTTACTGGTTCTTTGGCTTTGCCATAACCTGTATCCAACTCTTCCCAGCTCAGATGTGGCTTAATTTTTATGATTTTTGGCATTGAGACTGCACCCATTCATGTAGCTGCTAGGGCAATCATTAGTGTCAACTTCAATAAAACCCCTAAAAACTCTCGTTTCTAGGTAAAACTTGGAAATGCACTATGAGCAGATCTGTCGCTAATCAAGAAAGTCAGAACCTACCAAGAAGCATTCCCAGTCAGAATCTAGGAACAATAAAACTTTTTCTAGCCGGGATTTTACGTTAAGTTGACACCCATGAGTCATACTGTGCCTACCTTATGCCCTCACAAGAGATTCTGTCTTAGTGTTGTACATTGCCAAAACCACTTAAACAGCAACTCCCTTCAGTAATGGAAAACCCAACTTTTCCCTTTGCTCAACATATAAATGAGCCACCTTCCGTGCCAAATGACGAATCCTAGCAATGTAACGAGTTCTCTCCGTCACCGAAATCACACCTCTAGCATCCAACAAATTGAAGGTGTGTGAACACTTCATTACATAATCCAAGGTGGGTATAACCAACCCTCGCTCTGTCAACTGGGTAGCTTCTTGCTCATATAAGTTAAACAATGTCAGTAGCAACTCAGGATTCGACGCTTCAAAGTTATAAGTACACTGCTCAATCTCACTTTGCAAGAAGACATCACCATAAGTAATGTTGTCCGTCCACTGAATTTTTGTAATTGCTTCCACTTGCTGGAGATACATTACCAGTCGTTCCAACCCGTATGTAATTTCAATCGACACGGGACGGCAATCAATGCCCCCACACTGTTGGAAGTAGGTAAACTGAGTAATTTCCATCCCATCTAACCAAACTTCCCAACCAGTACCCCAAGCTCCCACCGTTGCATCTTCCCAGTTATCTTCCACAAACCGGACATCATGATCTTCAGGACGAATACCCAAAGCCCTTAAGGAATCAAGATAGATCTCTTGAATATTATCTGGCGACGGCTTAATCAGAACTTGGTACTGATAATAGTGTTGAAACCGATTAGGATTTTCGCCGTAACGCCCATCAGTAGGACGACGACATGGTTCAACATAAGCAACAGACCACGGTTCCGGCCCTAATGCCCTTAAAAATGTATGAGGGTTTTTAGTACCCGCACCCTTCTCAATATCGTATGGTTGGGCAATCAAACAACCGCGTTGACTCCAAAATTGATGCAATGACGTAATAACAGACTGAAAATTCACGCTCTACCCTCTCTTAATCAGCAAAGTGCATAAACTATTGTTTCCTACAACCTAGCACTGTGGGGAGTTTCAGAGGACGGAAAAAAATAAATGGTAAATTGAGAAAAAAGTAGTTGACAAAGAAAGGAGCGCTCG
>NZ_CAWUDM010000075.1:0-30625 GCF_963920855.1 Nostoc sp. CCY0012
TCAGTCAGACTCCTGGTATACAAGCGGTTCAAGACTTTTCTGCACCACTAAGGGTTGAAACTGTCGCCCAATGGTTAAAAAAGCAAAATATAACTTTTAGCCAAATACTACCTGAGCAAGTGCCACTGGAAACTCAAAAGGGATTGGCTGTATTTAATTTGATTACTGATTCCATCCCCGAACAAACTAGTGAAGCAATGACTAAGAAGTTTGGAGACGTGATTGAGTTAGTAGGTGAATATCAGCAGAAAGTTAAATCACTTCCCAATCGACCACAGAATTTAAAAGTACCAGAACAAACAGTTATTGCACCTAAAATTGAAAGACTTGATGCTGTAGTCAATTCTTCTACAATTCCGTCGTCTGATAAACTTGATTTATCAGAAACTCAAAATAACTCTGGGAAAAACACTAATCAAGATACTGTCAATCAACAAACAGTAACTATCCAAGATTTAAGAGATTGGTATGTTACTGCTGAAAAATTAGCTAGAACCGAGCCGTACAAACAACGAATTACGGAAGTTGCCAATCATTTCAAACAAACTCAACAATTGTTAGATAAAGCTTTAGCCAGTATGAAATATGATACTCAACAGCATCAAGATATAATCAGAATTAGTCAAATTGTTCAAAGAATTGGTGCTGTTCTTGGTAAAACCAGAGCCGATGGTTCTAGTTATGTTCAGGGGAAAATGTATGATATTGCTTTTGACCCTAACAAAAAAAATTTCATTATTGCTAATAAAAGTGGTGAAGTAGTTCTAGGTGTTCAATCGGGTAACATTACACTCAATCAAGTTTCTCCAGCAGTGGTCACTCATTTTGATGAAGTCAACGCCAAGCTTGATGACTATGTGAAAAAAAATCAAAATCAGGATATGGAACGGTAGTTTTTATATATAAAACTAAATAGAATTCAGGATTCAAGAGCCAGAATACAGAATTTAATTCTGTGGTATATTTTTTTAGTTGGAAATCTCTAATATCTGTGAGGTCTGGTAATCGGTAATGGTAAAAGACAATTATCTATTAGCTATGACCTTTAATGATTGTAAATAATTTTTTTACTTAAAATTAGCGATTATATAAATTCTTTTTATTCCCAAGATAGCTAAATTTAAACATACTCTATTTACTAATAAGCAAAAAAAATAAGGCTTTTCTACCTATTTCTTTCTGCAAATAAAAAATGTAGATTACTTACAGTGACTAATAAGTTTTACTAACCAAAATCTTGCTGTCTTTGTAACTACAACCTCAATATGTCATTAACTAATAGTATCCATTTTAGAAATTTACAAGGCGATTTATTTGGTGGCTTAACTGCTGCCATCGTTTCGTTGCCACTAGCATTAGCATTCGGTGTCGCCTCTGGTGCTGGTGCTGTAGCTGGTCTTTATGGTGCAGTTTGCGTCGGCTTTTTTGCCGCTTTATTTGGTGGTACACCTACCCTGATTTCTGAACCAACCGGGCCAATGACAGTCATCATGACTGCTGTTATCAGTTCCATGACTGCCAGGAATCCAGAAGACGGCTTGGCAATGGCATTTACTGTAGTCATGTTAGCCGGTGTATTCCAAATATTTTTTGGGATATTTAAGTTGGGTAAATACATTACCCTCATGCCTTACAGTGTGATTTCTGGCTTCATGTCTGGGATTGGGGTAATTCTGGTTATCTTACAGATTGCTCCTTTTCTGGGGCAGCCTAGCCCTAAAGGTGGTGTATTGGGGATGGTACAAAATTTACCTCAGTTGTTAACTCAGATTAATCCAGTTGAAACAACTTTAGGTTTGCTGACACTGGCAATTATTTTCTTCATGCCGCGTCAACTCAAGCGCTTTGCCCCTCCCCAACTCATAGCATTAATTGTCGGAACTATAGTTTCTCTCACCATTTTCGGCGATGCGGATATCAGACGTATTGGAGAAATTCCAGCAGGATTACCCACCTTACAAATACCAACTTTTACTCCATCCCAAATCACAATAATGATTGTTGATGGTGCAATTCTAGGAATGTTGGGTTGTATTGATACGCTACTCACGGCGGTAATTGCTGAGAGTTTGACTCGCACTGAACATAAATCTGACAAAGAATTAATAGGTCAAGGTATCGGTAACTTAATATCTGGTTTGTGTGGTGGACTACCTGGTGCTGGTACCACAATGGGTACAGTGGTAAATATTCAAACTGGTGCTAAAACAGCTTTATCGGGTTTAACTCGTGCATTAATTTTATTAGTTGTAGTTGTGTGGGCTGCGAGTATAACTCAACCTATCCCAATGGCAGTATTAGCTGGTATTGCTCTAAAGGTGGGGATTGACATTCTCGACTGGAGTTTCCTCAAACGCGCTCATAAAGTATCATTCAAAGCCACAATCATTATGTACAGTGTTTTGTTCTTAACCGTATTTGTGGACTTAATTGTTGCTGTTGGCGTGGGAGTCTTCATTGCCAATATCTTAACTATCGAACGTCTTTCTCAGTTACAGTCTGAGGATGTAAGGATGATTAGTGATACTGATGATGCCATTGTTTTAAATGAACAAGAGAAACAATTGCTAAAACAAGCTCATGGACGCGTTTTGCTGTTTCATCTGAGCGGACCGATGATTTTTGGAGTATCTAAAGCGATCGCTCGTAAACATTCAGCAATGATAAACTATGATGTGTTGATAGTAGATTTAAGTAATGTCCCACTTTTGGGTGTGACCGCTTCTTTAGCAATTGAAAATGCTATTAAAGAAAGTAGCGAACAAGGTCGTTATGTATTGATTGTTGGTGCATCTGAAAAAGTTAAACAGCGTTTAGAAAAGTTTGGCATTATCGGGTTTGTTCCACTACATCATATGTTTGTATATCGTTTAGAGGCACTCAAACAAGCCGTTGCTTTAGTTAATCCTCATGCAAGTTCTGATAATTTTGCTGTTAGTATTCTCCCTGACACTCATCAGTAAAAACTTACTATAAAAGTGGTGTTAAATATTTTTGCTCAAGGCTGACCATATTTTACAAATAAAAGCTCACTTAGTGATGTGGCTCCTGTTCAGCGTTTGTCCCTAAAACCATACTACTGATGCGGATTTTTCTCTAAGATTTTTATTGGCATTCTTGTTACTTATACCTAGAATGGAATGGCAGTTAAGCTGAAGGATATGCAGCGTAAGGATTGCAGAGGAGAATTTTTATTTCTTGCGTTCATATGCCTAAAACTTCTTCTTTCTCCCCTGCTGCCGAGGGCGATTTTATCTTTTCAAGCGTACCATTCTACCTAAAATTAAAAATTGGCTTCTATCTCTACTCAAAACCCAATTTTTCAGATCCAAGAGTAAAGTTATTTAAACTTGCATAGTTGAGAAGTCAAGACATTATAGACAGGAGAAATCGGTAAATAATAATCTGCGATCGGATCAATAATGATGTATTGAACAGAGTTACTACTAATATTTAACGTGGCTAGAATGTTTTTCTGATTCAAGCTAAAAATTTTAATTCCACGATCAAACAAACGTTGAAATAAGTATGTAGTTTGAATTTTGAGCAGTTGACGCTTTTGTTCGGGGTCGAGGAAAAAATGCCAGGAGAACCTGAATTTGCGAAGAATTTCCGAAAAATCAGGAATGTTAAATGCCTCGCAGAATTCAGGACTGAATCCAGTTTCTGTTTTCCCCAATGGAATACCCTCAATTTTTGGCATAAAGAGTACTCGTTTAAATAAGGCAGTTCTGACACCAGTTTGGAAATGTAAGTAAGCGGGACAAATCTGAAGTAGCTCTTTCTGTTGCTGGTTTAACTTGGTTTCAAATTCCCAAGCTAATTGTATGCTCCTAAAAAATTGTTTTCTGGGATTTTCTGCACAAGGGCGACCTTCTGAACATTTCAGTGCCAGATTTGAATCAGGAAACACTCCTAATTTATAATCATGGCAACCTAAAATGTGGATTCCTCTATGGAATTTCTCGGTGTAAGGATTGATATTATATTTCTGTGGATTGTTTTCTAGCGTAGCGATGAAATGAACTAACCTGCGGATAAATTCAGAAGGGCTGACAGATTGTTTCTGTAATTGTTCATAGATGCATGATTCCAGGTCAATTTTGATTTTACCTTGGGAGTAAGTTTGAACACCCAAAGGTGAAGCTGTTTTGTTCATATTTTGGAGTATTTACGAAAGGTATACCATCGGATAAATAGCTTTTCTGCTTCAATCCAGACAAATACTAGAGAACTAAATCCAATACAAACCAATAGCTCTAATCCACTCAGGTAATGAGTATTGAAGAAGGAACGGAGTGGTTCAACATAAATAAGCATTAGTTGCAGGATACTGGTGACGGTAACGGATAGGACAACGTAAGGATTGGAGAAGGGATTCACCTCTAACATCAATCGCGTGTTGGAACGGATTGCTAGTGCGTGTCCCATTTGTGCTAAACAAAGCGTAGTAAACACCATAGTCTGCCAGCGATCGCGATCTAACAATTCGGTTTGTACCTGGGCAGTGTAATCGTATGCCCAGACCATCATCAAGATAGTTATTACAGCCAAAATAATGCCAATCCGCACCATGTAAGACCCTAAACCTCTGGCAAAAATGCTCTCTTTTGGATCTTTTGGAGGTTGTTGCATGACGATTGGTCTACCGGGTTCTACTGCCAGTGCTAAAGCCGGAAGTCCATCAGTTACCAAGTTCATCCAGAGAATTTGCAGAGGAGACAACGGTACACCACCCAACCCCAACAATGGAGCAGCTGCAATCGTCAAAACCTCACCGATGTTGCTGCCGAGAATGTAGCGAATAAAGCGACGAATGTTGATGTAAACAACTCTTCCTTCTTCAACTGCCGAGACAATTGTGGTAAAGTTATCATCCAGTAGCACCATGTCGCTAGCTTCTTTACTGACATCTGTGCCTGTAATGCCCATTGCTACACCGATATCTGCTTGTTTCAAGGCTGGAGCATCGTTAACTCCATCCCCAGTCATGGCAACGATTTGTCCTTGGGACTGGAGAGCTTGGACTATTCGTAACTTATGCTCTGGTGTAACGCGGGCATAGACGCTAACTTGTTGCACTTGTGCTTCCAGTTGTGGCTGGGTGAGCTTTTGGAGTTCCTGCCCAGTTAGGCAGCGATCGCCTACTTTTGCAATGCCCAAGTCTTGGGCGATCGCCTGTGCGGTTAACTGGTGGTCGCCTGTAATCATCACCGGACGAATGCCTGCGGTACGGCATTTTGCCACTGCATCGCGCACTTCCGGACGGGGAGCATCCAGCATTCCCACCAATCCCAACCAAGTCAAGTGAGTTTCAGCCGTATCTTCAAAATCGCGGTCTGATAATTTTGTCACGTTCTTCCTAGCAAAACCTAAGACCCGTAACCCTTGGCTGGCAAGCCGATTATTCTGCTCTAAAATCTGTTGCCGTTGTTGTGTTGTGATCAGTTGCGACCTATCGCCTTGCTGAATGTGGGTGCTGAGTTCAAAAACTAGTTCGGGCGAGCCTTTGGTAAACATGATAAACACGCTCTCTCCCAGTTTGTTGGACGTATCCTGCACGACAACGCTCATCCGCTTGCGTTCGGATGAAAAGGGAAACTCAGCAATACGGGAGAAGGTTTGCTCCTCTTGGTCTTTGCGAAAACCTCCTTTGCCGGCAACTGCTAGTAACGCTCCTTCAGTGGGATCACCTAATATTGCCCAGTCGCCATTCTCCTTATGCAACACGGCATCATTACAAAGCACGCACGCCACGAGCAGCGACCGCAATTCTGGCGATGCCTCCACTACAATTTCTTGTCCTACTTCGGTATTGGTCTGCTGATAAAACGCACCTTCAGGGCTGTATCCCTGCCCTGTTACATGAATGGCGTAGCTAGCGGTATGTACTGCCTGCACCACCATCTTGTTCTGGGTTAGAGTGCCGGTTTTATCCGAGCAGATAGTCGTCACAGAACCGAGGGTTTCCACCGCAGGCAGTTTTCGGATCAGGGCCTTCCGCTTCACCATGCGTTGCGTACCCAATGCCAGGGTAACGGTAATTACGGCGGGTAAACCTTCTGGCACAACCGCAACCGCCATACTGAGGGAGACTTTGACTAGTTCCTCAAACAGTGAGGGGTTGAACAATGTCCCCCCTAAAATCACGATCGCTACTATAATCAACGATCCTGTAACCAACGTATTGCCCAGTTGGGTCATGCGTTTTTGCAAAGGTGTTGGCTCTGTCTCGACGGATTGCAGCGCAGTTGCAATCTTGCCCAATTCGGTTTGCATTCCAGTGCTGGTGACTACCACTGTTGCTCGTCCCTGCACCACCTCAGTTCCAGAGAACACTAAATTGATGCGATCGCCCAGAGGCGCATCTTCTTGTAGGATGGCATTGGCTTGTTTTTCAACCGCGTGTGCCTCTCCGGTGAGTGCTGCTTCTCGCACCTGCAAGTTTGCTGCTTCTAGGATACGCCCATCTGCTGCAACCTTAACCCCAGCTTCCAGCAGCATAATGTCCCCAGGCACCAGTTCTTTAGATTCCACCTCCACTACTTTACCTTCGCGGATCAGCCGCACTTTGGACGATGCCATGTTTTTCAGGGCTGCCAATGCTTTTTCGGCTCCACTCTCCTGGAGGTAGCCCAGTAAACCATTCAGCAACACCACCGCAAAGATTGCTACCGCATCCTTGGGAAAAATGAACTGTCCCTTTACCAAAGATTCACGCACATCCAGAACCATCGAAATCATGGCCACGGCAATCAGCATTAGTAACATGATGTTTTTAAACTGATCCCAGAAAATTTCTAGAGGCGATCGCCCACTTATTTCGACCAGTTCGTTTGTACCATAGTGCTGTAAATTCTCGTCAATCTGTTCCTGAGTTAAACCATGCGTGCGATCACTCTTGAGCAGCCAAAGAGTTTTTTGCGCCTCGATAGTATGCCACGATCTATTCTCAAAGGGTTGAGGAATTTGAGGGTGCGATAGATTAGCAGACATGGGTAAAGTAAATTGCACTAGAAAATAGTTCTTATATCATCGCACTGCACTATAAAATAGTGCAAGTAGACCTGCATCGAAAATTCTTTTGGGATTGTTAGAGAAAAGTAGATAGTTTATCAGGTGAGGTTGGCTGAAAGTGAGGAGGACTGGTTGATAATGACGAAGGATGCTTTTAAGCCACAGAGTTTGATTGGCAGACAGCGTGAGCTAGAGCAAATCTGTAAAATTTTGGCAGATGACAAAGATTTGATGCTCACAGGTGTTACGGGAAGCGGACGACGAGCGCTGATTCGTTATGCCGCCCAGCAAACTGGAGCCAGAATTTTGGAGATCGACTGCTTGCGAGCCACCACCTCTTCTCGCTTTTTAGAGTTGATGGCTTCAGGAATTCTGCACATCTTTGCAACAGAGGCAGAACGAACCTTTATTCAGCAGTGGGCTTGTGGCTATCCCTTGCAATTAGAACAACTATCCCCAAATCAAACCCGCTTGATTTGGCAGGTTTCCCAAAATGATGAATGGTTAGTTCTGCAAGCCTTATTGAATTTACCTCAGGTGATGGCAGAATATTTAAGCTGCCGGGTAGTGTTTGTCTTTCAGAATTTCCCGCATATTCGCTCTTGGGATCGAGTAGGTCGATGGGAATCTTATTTGCGACAAGAAATTCAACGGCAAAACCGTGTCAGCTACGTTGTTCTGGCAACAACTCCAGAAGGTTGGGTGGAAGATAGCTTGGTTCAACTTGTCTCCTTGTTCCCTGTGCAACATCAGGAAATTCAAACCTGGGTTGTTGAAGCAATGGCAGCAGCAGACCTCAAGTTTGAAGTGGATGCCTTGAAACTGTTTTTGGACTATTCACAAGGACATGTTGGAGATGCCATTGCCCTGGCGCGGCGAATTTGGAGCGACTATCGTTGCTTCTATGAGGATGAACAAACCAGTTTTGCGTCCCAATCCTCCTCAAATCTCATCCAACTTCATCATGTACATTGCAGCACTTTACGATTGGTTGAAGATTTGTCTGTTACCTTTGAGTCTCTCCTTTTACTACTGCCTCCTATTCAGGCACGAGTACTGGAAAGTTTAGCCATCGATCCTACCGATAGCCCTCATTCACGTCCCTATCTTCAGAAACACCAATTTTCACGAGGTGGTGGTTTTCAAGGCGCTCTTACAGGATTGGAACTCAAAGGATTAATTTATGGAGCCAAAGCCGGGTATCGAGTGGCATTACCACTTCTATCGTTTTGGCTCAAACATCGCATTTTGTAGCTTTCGTTACTTTCTTTACTTTCTTTTGACTCACAAAAAATAGCTACCACACCCAATACCTAACAACCTGCGGATCTATCACTAATAGTTGCTATTTGTTTGTTGTACCAACGATTTAAGCTAAAGTTTTTCCATCTGGTGAGAAACTGAATGGCCCACCAAAATAACGTCCCAACTGCTCAATACGAAACAGATCATCGACTGTGAATACCTTTTTAATGTTCATACGTACAGAATAAAACTTGGCAGTACAAGTTACATTTTGCCGTGTTGAATCTCTTACTGGAATATTGCAAGTGTGAAACTGAACATTCCAAGTTTAATGCAGTTCAACTATGTGATTAATCAGCCATGCTCAGGAGACTTGGCTCTCCCCGTTGTTCAATCTGTTCACGAACACGTTGCCAAAGTACTTGATCCTCACGATAAATACTTAAGGCTTTAATGGAGTTTTTGGCAACCACTAGATCACCGCTCTGAATTAGAAATAACAGGAATGAAACTGCCTCATCATTTCGTACAAGGGCGATTGCGGTCAATCCCATCTGTCGAAGTTCTGGAATGCGGATGGAGTGCCACCAAGTTTGTAAAATATCAAACGCTTGTGGTAATCGGGATTCTCCGAATGCTAATGCTGCGGCTTCTGCAAGATCAGTGTTCTCCCGATGCTCCGTCTGTGGCTGAATTGTAAGAAAGGAACGCACTAGATCAATAGAAAATTGTGTTGGAGATAAATGCAATAATGCCAGAAAACAGTCTGATAATACAAGCGCACTATCGCCAATCTTGATCCTTAAACGTAGAAGCGGGACACCTAACAAATTTCCAGTATAAGCAATGGCTCGTGCAGCGCCAATTCGTGCATCTGGTTCCGGGTCAGCTAACAAGTCTGCTAACTCGCTCATGACATCGGGGTAATTCATTCTCACGAGTCCTAATGCACAGACACTTCGTAATGGCGCAGCCTTATCATCAGAACCACCCCACACTGATGTTCGTTGTACGTGCCGGATGCCTCGCAAAAACAAATCTTCGTTATTGTAATCCAAGCGATAGAGTGCATCTGCAAGTTTGAGTTTAGCGGTACAAACTGGATCTCGCTCACTCGGCTTCGTCATCGCCCAATCGAATGCGGCAACCAGAGATGGAATCAGGTCGTATTGTTCTGACTCGGCAATCAATGTTGCGGCTTGAGCAATCGCCATAGGCTGCTTAGAGGTCAGTAGTTGGCACAATATAAGCTTTGCTTCTGAGGTAGTAGGATTGAGGCGAATCTGCTCTAGTTGCGCCAAAAGTGATTCCAATTTGCGAGATTTTGCCATAGCAAGATTTTAGATTCTAGGGGACGTTGCTTTATTCTTCATTTTCCCATTCTTCATCTTCGTCCTCCCAATTTGGATATTGTTGGGGTGCAGTCCCATGACTAGCTAAAATTATCGGTTCTTTTATTTCCAAATTATCTGGTTCAATACTTTCTAATTGCACATTAAACCGCCAATCATCCCCAAAATCAAACAAGTAAGTCATCGTTTGACCTACTTTGAGAGACAAAGATAAATCTTCAATTAAAAACTCATTTGTAAAAGGTGACTCTTGAGCATAAGGATGGCTTACTCGTACTGTCCAACCATACCGACTTTTGTAAGAAAACTCATGCAGATGGTCATCATCAAAATTCACAGACTTTAAAATTATTCTGCTCAAATCATAGAGATTATAATCGTAAGGAATAGCAATGCGTCGCCAAATTTTTCCTAATGTCACCTTAAAGATATAAACTCCTTGCTGCTCTTGTGCTTCGGGAATTAAAAGATTGTTCTGCCATTCGGGGAAAAAGACTTGTAATTGAGGTTGCCAAATCCCAAATGGATATTCTTCTGTTTCACCCTCCTCTTGCTCAACCTCTGATTGGGATTCTTCAAAAAGAATCTTGTTGATTAATTTGACCAAAGCATTGCCCCAAGGAGTTTTCTTTAATTTATTAAACTGCCACCCTTGACCTTTTTTGGATTTAGCATTTTCAACTTCTAGCAGTCCAAACATTGAAAATAAAGCAATACTGTGAAGTCCAGGGGAATAGCTGTACCATTTTTGCTGTTCTGTTTTTGGAATCAGACTCTTAGTTGAGTCAATTTCATGCCAAAACATCAAACATTTTTCCAAACCACTACGCCATCCCTTTTCACCTAAAATTTCTTCATTTCCCCAAATCCACCAAGCTTCTAAAAGGTTGAAATAACGTTCTGTTGGATTTAAATTATTCCACGAAGAAACTACATTAGGTTCCAAGTAGATAAAAAATTTTTTCCCTTTGGCTTCTACATAAGATATAGTAGATGCTCTCAATAATAAATACAGTCCATGAAGATGGGGATAAGCTTTTTGTTGTGGACGGTTGAGGTCAACTTGAATTGGGTGAGTTAAACGACTATTGAGTTCTGCTAAAGAACTCATTGGTAAAAAATTTTGAGTTTTGCTAACCTCAATTCCTTTTGTGCCAATGAAATCGAGCAGCATTTGGAAGTCTTTGAGAATTGTTCCTGGACTCTCAAATGAAATCTCCTGGTCATGTATTAATTGTAACTCACTCACGCTAATAGTATTTTCTTCTGGCTGTTCGGGATGGAACATAATTGCTACTGGGTTAATTCGCTTGCATTAAGTAATGCCTCAACGATGCCCTGCTGGGATGCTCTTATCCTGGGTAACTTTTTGTAACAGGGTTATGATTTTGACATTCATATTTTTAAGTTTAAAATATGGGAATAGAGAAATGAAAAAGTTATAAATAAATCTTCAGAGTAATAATTTTGTGAGCAATAGTGATCAATCTGACCTTCGTAAAGAAATTAAGCTGACGAATGCTGAACAGCTTTACCATATCAAGGATGAAAGCGGACAACCTATTGCTTATGAAGAGGCCGATGGGCGGCAGTTATTTAATCATTACCGTCACAACCTCACTAATTATGACCAGGTTCTTGACAATATTCGTTCTGAACAAGGTCATGTAACAGGCAGGCAAGAAAAGAAAGCATCTGTAGCTGCTGCTGAACAAGTCCTGGAAAAATACCGTGATGAACATATTAAGGTTATCAAGGATAGTCAGAGAAAAGGAAACCTGCTGAAAACTATCATGCAAAAAGCTGGTGTTGGTACTGCCTCTGCCGTTGTCAGTTTCCTGGACTCCTGTTCAGATAAAATTAAGGAGTTAAGCAAACTAGAGAACAGTCAGCGTACTTTACAGGCATGGAATGATACTTACCGAGTCCAGCGCGAGCTAGTTAGAAAATTGTTGATTCAGGAGGGTGTATCCCCAGACACGATTAATAAGGTGAATAAGATTTACAGTACACGTTCAGTAAAAAAGGCAGTTGAATTAGGTTCACAACTGCTTAATTTAGAAAAGTCTGAAATTCTTACCCTAATCAAGTCTGCTGTTCGGTATACAAAACTTTGACCGGGAAAAATATTATGAAAATGCAGGATATCAAGCAGGAAGTTTTCAGCCTGACCTGCACAATCAATACTCAACAACTCAGAAAAGAGCGTCCAGAACTAACTTCGGGTCGGGACTTGCGCTACAAAGAACAGTGGGTGGAAATCCGTCAAAAAGTTAAACAGCTAAGAGAACAAGACCAAGATATGTCTCTAAAAGACATTGAGCAATCAGAGCTAATGCTAAAAAATTCTCTGTTTGAAATTGGTCAGATTGCAGGTTTAAACAATGACCAAATTGAGATTGATTGGCAACGGATCAAGCTGGCATCACAATTTGGAGACGTGCATATAGAAGAGTTGTAATAATGCTTCCGATTACCCAGCTAGAATCACTGCCAAAAATAAGTGGCATATATAAAGTTTTAGATGCTAATGGGAATGTCATTTATGTAGGACAAGCAAAAAATATTCATAGCCGATGGAATAATGGTCATCATAAACTTAGCGAAATTATTGCGGAGTATGGCATTGAAGCTTATATTGATTGGGTTGAAATTCCAGAATGGCTATTGAATCGTGCTGAAAATACTGCTATCTGTTTCTATAAACCCAAGCTCAACTCAAAAATTCCTCCTGTAGTTTAACAACAATTAAGTAGACAAAATTATCTTAAAAAATATAGTGGTTTTTATTGAGTTTCACAGAAATTTTGCATAGCACTGTAAATTAGAAAAAACAAGCCACTCCCTAACAGAGCGGCTCAAATTCTTAACCCAAAATCCCAATCACCGCCGCCAGAACAGCAGCAGCGTGATTACCTGTTGGCACGAATATCCGCTTGCGCCACTGGATAATCTCAGTAAAGCAACCCACAGCCACAAGTTGGTCAGCTAACGGCAAAGCATTGACTAACTCAATACGTGGTTCACCCGCAACGTAAGAACGCCGCACAGTCACACCACCTGGGAGTTGCTGGGAATACCTTTCGTTCAGCACCAGTGAAACTAATTCGTCTGGACTCAACAACTTGTTTTTCAAGCCCAACTGTTCAGCTACAGACTGGATATCTTGTGCGTTAACCACGCGCCCCAGAATTTTCTCACCATCCGCAGTTTGCAGTCTGAAGACTCGACTGTTCTGCTGTGGCAGCATTTTCCAGATTGGTAGCAATATGCCCGTGACCAAGTGCAGGTAATCAGTAGTGAACTTGGGTAATTCGTCAACCTCTCTCGACCACGCCGCAACAAACGCATCAGCCGAAACCTGCTGCCAAGTCGATGATTCTAGCTTATCGACAGACACGCGAGTTTCTTTCTGTGATCGCACAAGTAGAACCCGTGGCACAACACCACCATCAGAGTCGAAAAAACTATGAGTAGGGATTGATACAGCCGCATTATTAGACTTCTCATTCACCATGAATTGTCCTTGGTACTGAGCAGCAAACTCCAGCATCTCATCAGCCGTTCTGATGTTGTTCCGTTGAGTACGTTCTATTTTCAGGTAATTGGTCACGCTCCCCGTAGCAGAATGAGTGTACACAACTTCCTGGCTTTCGATGGTAAACCGTTCAGCCCGAAGCGTTTCAACTCCGATCTCAAACACACCATTAGCGATCGCAGTCTCTATTTGCTGAGAAAGCAACAACTCAAACCTCTCGAAGATGATATTCTGCATCCCAATTGTCAAAGCCAGCAAGCGATTAAGAAACTGACGCAACGGTGGGAGGTCAATTTTCATGCCCCCTTCGTGGGAAGTCAGCCTGAGTCCAGTCATTTGCTCGAATTTGCCCAGGGGGACTTCGTAAAATCGACCCTGGAAAATCTGCTTGAACAGTTCGTATAAAGCATATTCAGCGTACCGAGATTCGAGATTGTCCTTGGCACTGAACATACCGTTACCGCCAGTTTGCCTCTGACCCCGTGTGAGTGCGCCGAGACTGTCCAGCCGTCTAGCAATCGTGCTGATGAATCTGCGTTCACCGCGCACATTGGTAGTCACTGCTCGGAACACAGGTGCAGATGCTTGGTTTGTGCGGTGACTCCGCCCAACGCCTTGAATGGCATTATCTGCCCTCCACCCGCATTCAAGCAGGTAGTGGGAGCGCCGCCGACGATTCACAGCATTTAGGTCAGCGTGATAACTGCGACCAGTACCACCAGCATCAGAGAAGATGAGTATTTGTTTCTCGTCAGCCATGAATGCCGTAGTTTCAGCAATATTCGCACCACTACCACGAGAATCGACAAACAAGCGTCCGGCTTCGTCTTTCAGTACCCGTTTACTCCGTCCAGTCACTTCAGCAACTTGTTTGTGACCAAAGTGCCATAACAGTTGTTCTAAAGCACCAGGAATTGGGTCAAGGCTTGCCAATCGGTCAACCAGTGCATCTCTTAAACCTACGGCTTCTTGAGATACAACCGGAGAACCATCGGCATCAAAAGCTGGTTCCGAGCGTTCATCTCCGTTTTCACCCGAATGAATCTCGTGCAAGTGGACGGGAAACGCACTTAACAGGTAATCCATGACATACTCACGGGGTGTTAGGTCAAGGTTTAAGTCCTTCCACTCCGAAGCGGGAACTTCATTGAGTCGTCGTTTGAGTAACTCCTCATTAGTCGAGACTACCTGGATAACAACAGCATGATCCGCAGCTAAATCTTGCTCGATAGCTCTGATCAGCATTGGGCATTTCATACCTGTGAGCAAATGGTTAAAGAACCTTTGCTTGTGCGATTCAAACTGAGACATGGCAGACATTTTAGCCATGCGGTTGTACGTTTTCGCACCGGAGATGTTACACGCTTTTAGTGCTTCGTGAATATTGTTGTGAATAATCTGGAAAGCATCAGCATAACTGTCGTAAATCCGTTCCTGAGTAGGAGTGAGTTCGATTTCTAAAGTGTCGTACTCAACACCTTCAAAGGAAAGCGATCGCGCCAGATACAAACCCAATGCCTTAAGATCCCTCGCAACAACTTCCATCGCCGCAATGCCGCCGCCCTCAATGGATTCCACAAAATCTTCACGGGAGGTAAACGGGAAATCACCGGTTTGCCACAGCCCTAAACGGTTGGCATAGGACAAGTTAGACACTTTGGTTGCACCGGTTGCGCTAACGTAAATTACCCGTGCTTTGGCAAGTGCATTTTGCAACCGTAGCCCGACAATACCCTGTTGAGATGCTGCAATCAAACCAAGCGAACCCTCTTGAGCCATTGCGTTGCCCATTGCATGGCACTCGTCATAAGCGATCGCACCCTCAAAGTCCTTCCCTGCCCATTCAACAATCTGCTTAAGCCGACTTTTGCCGTTCTTTTGAGAACGTAAAGTCGAGTAGGTGCAGAACAAGATACCTTGGGTAAATGGGATTGGATCACCTAGTTTGATGTTGCTCAGGTCGATGATGTCTTTTTCATCACCACCGAGCGCACACCAATCACGTCGGGCATCCTCAATCAGTGCAGAGCTTTTGGATATCCAAATGGCTTTTCGCCGCCCCTGACACCAGTTGTCGAGGATGATTCCCGCGCACTGTCTACCCTTACCCGCACCAGTGCCATCACCAAGAAACCAGCCACGGCGAAACCTAACTGCATTTTCTTCGCTATTTGCGGCTACTTTAATATTGTCCCACGAATCATCCACAATATAAGACCCTGATAGATATTCAGAGTGGGCTTGACCTGCGTATATCACGCTTTCAAGTTGTGCCTCAGATAACAAGCCTTGAGTGATGATGTGTTGAGGAAGATGCGGCTGATATGTAGGAGCCGGGGGAGAGACAAGTGCCAGTGCTGCGCTTTCACAAAGCAGCGAAGGATGAGGTAAAGCGTCCTTGATTCTCAGCCTTTGTGGGCGATAAGTTTCATAAAGGGCATCCTTTAGTCCTTCGCTGGCAGACCACTCGATTACCTCATAATCAAGAGCAACAACCTTTGCAAATTCTGATGCTGTTTCTGGTTGTGCAATTACTTGACGCTTTGGCAAGTTATCGACTTTCTTAGAGAACGCCGCTACATTTGAAGTAGAACGTTCCCATAGTGGTCGCTCTGGCAACTGCTCAATCAATGCCAGTATTTCAGGCAAATCCAGGGTTTCAGGAATACACGGGATATCAGCAGAATTAGCAGCCGGGATTTTATCAATCACCGTGATTCGGGTTTCCATCTGTGTCCCGTGCTTGGAATACACCTTACCACTGACCCCAACCGAAAGTACTACGCTGGCTTTCTCCTGAAACTTAACAAAAGTCTCGTGCCAAGTGGAATTGGCTGGTGAGAACCAGTTTGCAGAAATTGTCACCAGCCGTCCGCCGTCAACTAATCGTTGCAATGCCGAATTGATGTGCCGAGGGGTTGCATCGGGATTACGGCTGTTGATTTTCGGAGACGACGAAAACGGTGGGTTCATCAAGACTACCGAGGGCTGAGTTTTTCCTGCCAGATAATCGTTGATTTGTTCCGCATTTACAGAGAATAAGGGAACTCCAGGGAACAGTCGCCGCAGAATCTTCGCCCGATCTTCTGCCAGTTCGTTCAGCATTAGACTCGCGCCTTTGAGCTTGGCGAACTGGGCTAAGATACCAGTACCAGCCGATGGTTCTAACACCAAATCGTTGCCGGTGATTTGCCCTGCTAATGCTACCAGATAAGCCAGAGACAATGGTGTTGAGAACTGCTGAAGTTGCAACTGTTCTTCGCTCCGGCGGGTATGCGTGGGGCAAAGGGATTCCAGCAGTTGCAGTTCTTCCAGAGGATTCCCAGATAAACCCTTTTGTCGCAGATATAGAATTGACGCAACTTCGACCGCTTCGTAGGCATCCTTCCACGCCCAAGCCCCCTCTGCTGCTGTGCCGAGGAAATAGCGGTTCATCTGCGACTGGATGTTTTTGGTGGTTAGTGAACGGTGGTCAAATAGTGATTTGGTAAGTTCTTGAGCAACGTTCAATATTGACTGTCCGTAGTCCAACACCGTTTGCAGGTCAAACAGAGAGCCTTGTGTAGCGACTTGGCTTACCATACCTATTTATATATATTAGTTTTTTCCTGCAATTTGGCGTAGCCGTCAAGTTGTTTCTCTGCGAGACGCTGCGCGTTAAGCGGAGCTATGCCGCAGGCTTTACGCTCCAATTCAAAATTCAAAAAAGGTAACTGTTCTCTTCAGTTGTCCACAGTATCAAATCAAACTCAACTGCTTTAGGTAGATTTCTGCCGAATGATCTTGCTCAATCCACTCAAACGCAAGTTCTAGGTTAAAAAGAAATTCTCGCCAGGAATTTGGCGGTGTGATGTTGCGAGAATTTTGTCCAGCCGCATACTTGTTAATTAGATGAGCTAAATCAATCATCTGTGAATAAGTATCAAATGCTAATTCGTGGCATTGAGAACGGATTTTTCTTTTGAGTTTCTCTGGCGATGTTTTCCAGAAAATACTCCAGTAGAGCTTGTGATATTCTCCAGAAAGTGCAATCGCTGCCTCTAGATGCTGTCTTGCAATCGCAAAATTTGGATCGTCCGGCGCATGTTTTAGCGCCACTACCAAAGCACAGTGCGCTGCTTGCATTTTTTTTAATATGAATAGTAAACGAGTGATAGCGCAAGCGTTGCTGCAAGCAGATCCTGTGTGGTCGCGGGAGCAACGCTGCAAAGTGAGTTGGCTTAGTTTCACCACCAAATGGCACTAAGAAAAGCGCGAACCCATAATCTGACTGGCTTTTGGGTGTGAGGGTGTAAGGGGGTAGGGGTGTAAGGGAAAGAATTAAGAATTAAATAAGACGACTTTATAAATCAACTCTCCCCTACACCCCACACCCCTAAACCCCTACACCCGCTCACAGCAAGAGTTTCAAGTTTTTTTAGTGCCATTCGTTTCACCTCCTTTATAGAGGTTTCGGTCAGGTATAATTCCCCTTCTGCAAGCTTTTGAAGCTATTCAAGGGGTTTGTTTTCGGTCAGGTTTTCAAGTATTTTTTGGATTAGTTTCACCGCCTTTAACAATAGTTTTTTAGTCAGGTATAATCCTCCTATTGCAAGCTTTTGAAGCGATTCAGGTGCTGTATTTTAGTCAGGTTTCCAAACCTCCTAATTCTGGTAACTGTGCGCCTACATACATTTGCTCCCGTAGGCACACAGTTCGAGTAATTAAGCGGATTTACGAGGTCTACCGCGCTTGCGAGATTCAGTCTTAGCAGTTGGTTGAATACTGTCGCCGGATTTCTTTGGTCTGCCACGGCGTTTGGGTTGAGGCTGTACTTCCTGTGCAGGCGGCAGTAATCTCAATGTAGGGAATGGTATTACTACTGTTTGTGGTTCGGTTGTAGTATGAGTCTCTACTTCCAATTTCCAAGGGTCAGGAATTTCTTCAGGCTGATATTCTTGAGGTGCTTCAGATTCCACAACAACAGGATTAGGAATATCGTTGATTTCTGCAACTGGTGAAGGGATTTGTGCAGGAATAACTGTATATTGAGGTTGAGTGAAATTCATGAAAATCCCCGTCACAAAATCATTGATCATCAGCAGAATCATTGCCCAAAAGACAATTTCAATAGCTAGAGTGAGTGTAGATTGAGTATCCATTTATTTTTCTCCAGAAAAATGTTTTTTCATTGACGTTTCGCGTAGCGTTTCCGTAGGAAGTGAGTGTTGAAATAAAATTTGATGATGCGAATTTTTAGGACTTTTTCTGATTTTTTCGCGTAGCGTAGGTGGTTAGTTTATGCAAAGCAGGTTGAGTATATCAATCCTGCTTTTTGCAATTAATTTCGTTTTAATTTTGATAGTGGTGTTGGCTCAAAATGTAAATCACGCTCAATTCCAATTCCTAATTGTCCTCGATATGCTTGCAATTCACTGAGCCTGAAATATCCTAATTCTTCCCCAAATCCTTGCACCAATCCAAAGAATGTATCTTCACTATCAAACTCAGTAACGTACCAATTCCAGTTAGAGCTTGGATTAAAAAATTTGACGTATGCAATGGGATCTGGAATATTTTCTTGAGAATAAAGCTTGGGTAATTGACTACGAATTTCCGGTGGCAATAAATTCATGGTACTTGATTTTAACTTCACTCGGCTTTTGCGTAGCAATATTATTCTCAAAACGATTTTCCAAGCTTTCAGCCACTTCTCTCACCCAAAAGTATGAGATGAAGTTAGTAAATTTGGGTGTAGATAATAAATTACACAAAATTTATGATTACGAGAACGTTAATCTCAAGAACCGATGAACTCTGGATTAGTCCAAGAACTATTCAACCTCATACACCTAAAAAATCCATTGATTGCACTGGAATCACCATTGCCAGAGAGAGTGCGATTACTCACCAGTATTGCTGCCGAATGTAATGCCCAAGAAATAACCTGCTATCTCTGGACACTGGAAGATGATCATCTTCATCAATTACAGATTAATGAGGGGGAATTAACTTTACGGCCAGTGGGAGAATATCAACCCATTACCGCTAAATCCAGGCGTGAACATTATTTTGAGATTTTGCGATTCTGGAAAACTACCAACCTGGAAGGCATTTTGATACTGGAAGGGATATTTCCGTGGTTGGGGACTAATACAACTGACCCTGATTTTTTCCTGACTTCCGAGTGGATTAAGTCAGCACTGATTAATCTCAAACTCTACAATCGTAACTCCAACAAAACAGCGATTTTACTTGGACCCAACGCTAGTCTCTCACCTGATATTGCGGCTGAAGTACCGACACTCACCCAGGAATTGCCAACAGTTGAGGAAATCACGGCTTATTTACCGCAAATTTTATCGCCAGTTTATAGTGAATCGGAAATCCATGATTTAGCGATCGCGTCAGTAGGAATGTACATTGCAGATATTAAGTATGGTGTCTGTTCTGTAATCACCGATAAGACAACAGCAGTTGCACAACTTTCTGCTTACAAAATCAGTCTACTCAAGCGGGTGTACAATGTTGAATTTCTTCAGCCCCCAGCGATTGAAGTTGGCGGACTAGAACTGATGCAGGAATCGTTTAAGAAGTACAAACGACTGACTACACCATTAGCTAAAGCTTACAATCTACGACTACCCAAGGGTGTTTTATTAATCGGCCCACCAGGAACGGGCAAATCCCACTCGGCAAAAGCTTGTTCTCAGAGATTGGGTGCGCCTTTGATTATCGTAGAGTGGGGCAACTTCCGCAGTTATGGCAACCTCGCGGAGTACAAACTCAAAAAACTATTAGCTTTGGTAGATAGGATAAACCGTATCATATTTTACCTCGATGACTTTGATAAAGGATTCGCCGGGGATGATGATTTATCTAGACGGCTGGCAGGGATGCTGTTGACCTGGATGCAAGAGCGCACCAGTGATGTATTAATTATCGCTTCAGCCAACAATTTGGATTTATTGCCACCGGAATTGACTAGATGTGGAAGATTTGATGACATCTTTAAAGTCGATTTACCCAACAATGGAGAACGACACCAAATATTTAAAATTCACCTAGCGAGATTTGATAAGCGTTTCCGTAATGGCAATCCATTCATGGATGAAGAATGGCGACGACTGCTCAAAGAAACGCAGCGTTGTGTGGGTGCAGAAATTCAGACCATTGTAGAAAGGGCAGCAGCTACAACTTTCTGCCAAATGTTTCCCCAGGATACTTTTGTACTAGATGAATTGCCACCACTGGAAATTACGCTGGCATCTTTGTTAGAAGCAAGAAAAAATATTAATCCTTTAGCGATTAGAGAAGCTGACAAAGTTGAAACCATGCGAAATAAGGCTGAACTCCAAGGACTACCATCTAGTTCTGTGGATTCATCTGTTTTTAGCGTTGGTAATGTAAATATTTTTGGTTGAATTTTGAATTGATTTATGCAAATATCAAAAACAAAGATTGACCTATATGGTACAAGTCTGAGAATTCTAAATATAGCTGGCCCGATATCTGGAATGTGTTTGATTATTGGAATACCTACTGTAGCATATCTCCAAACTCGACCCCAACAATTACCCATTACTCAAAAATTCACCCACAACGGACAAACATTTTATTTAAAGGTTGCCACTAAACCTAAAGAACTAGAAAAAGGATTGAAATTTCGTGCTAGTTTACCCAGCAACCAAGGAATGTTATTCAAGCTAGGTGACCAGTACAAGAATGTTGGGTTTTGGATGCACCAAGTTCGTTTCCCTCTTGATATTATCTATCTGGATAATAGTGTTGTGACTACTGTGATGCAGAATGCTCAACCTTGTGATCAAGCCCCTTGTCCTGTTTATTTTGGCAGTAGAGCAAATAAAGTTTTAGAATTACCTGCTGGGGAATTAAATATAAAAGTGGGAGATAAATTAACTTTTGAAAATCATCAATTAAGAAAATATTAAAAATTCATTTTTGTAAGTAGATAATGTATAATATTTCTAGTTTTTAAGGTAATTATTATGTCTGGTAAAGATGTAGATTTAGTTCATATTTATCTGAAAGATATCGGCAAATATCCTTTATTGACCAGAGATGAAGAATTGATGTATAGCCAGCAATTGCAACAAGCAATTTTTATAGAACAAACGAAAGATAAACTAAAGCAAGAATTAGATAGAGAACCTACTTTAATAGAGTTGTCTGCTTATGTTGGTAAATCTGAATCAGAAATCTCTACTATCCTAGACCAAGGGAAAAACGCTAAACAACAAATGATAACCGCTAACTTGCGTTTGGTGGTTTCAATCGCTAAAAAATATCAACGGCGTAACGTAGAGTTTCTTGATTTGATTCAAGAAGGAACATTAGGTTTACAACGAGGAGTTGAAAGGTTTGATCCCAGTCGAGGGTATAAGTTATCAACATACGCTTACTGGTGGATAACCCAAGCAATTACAAGAGCGATTGCCCAACAAGCGCGTACAATTCGTTTGCCGATTCACATTACCGAAAAACTCAACAAAATCAAAAAAATACAACGAGAACTGTCACAAACATTGGGTCGTCGTCCGACAATTCCAGAAATTGCTCAGGCTTTAGAACTTCATCCGAATCAGATTCGTGATTACATGGCTATTTCTCGCCAACCAGTTTCTTTAGATATACGACTTGGGGAGGAGCAAGACCTCGAACTAATCAGTATTATCCCTGATGAAAATAACTCAGCCGAAGAACAAATGCTAACCGAACATTTGCGCCATGATGTTAATAATATGCTGGCATCTTTGGCCCCTAACCAGCGGGAAGTATTAATTTTGTACTTCGGGCTGGAGAATCAGCAGCCGCTTAGTCTAAATCAGGTTGGTGAACGGATGAACTTGAGTCGAGAAAGAATTCGCCAAATTATGCAAAAGGCGATCTCTATTCTGCGTCGTAACCAACAACATCACCTCGAAGATTATCTTGCTTCTTGATGTGAGCTTTAGTAGCATCACGCTCATATATTCATTACTGATACCAATTCACTAAAAGTATGATACAGATAGTTTAGGAATAAATACGATAACTAGGAATAACAATGTAGTAGTAAATTTCGCGTACAGTTATGGAAGGAGGTAAACTATCAAATTCATCTTTGCTCAACCCTTTTGGACATCTTTATAACAAGAAAAAGCGATCGCATTCATCAATTGCGATCGCTTTTGTCTTAGCAATGATTTTTTAGATTGTCTTGTCTGTTTGCCGAAATCCTAACTGTTGATTCATACCTGTTGACTAGCCACCTTTTTTCTTTTTAGTGCTGCTGCGCCTGTCATAGTAGCAACGAAAATAGCACCAAGTGTACTCGGCTCTGGCACTGATTTAGAAGTACCCACTTTAATTTGAAAAGCAAGATTAGAACGACTAGGCGCAGCACCTACCCAGCTAAATGCTGTTTTACCAGTTAGCGTAAAAGGAGTAGAAATACCATCAACATGAAGGTAATCTCTATCAGCAATAGTGTTTGTACCTACTGATGCTAAACTTCCCAAAGCTTTACCATTTAAGAATAAATTGGTTAAAGAGACACTATTTTGTAGATTATTACCACTACCTTTATTAGCAAAGGTACGGAAAAAGATATCTGTCACAGGGCCGCTAAACTCTTGAGTTAATAATTGGAATGTTTGGTTACTATCAGAAACTTTGTAAGTTACCTTGCTACCTGTATATTCCAAGCTGAAATCCCAGACTTTACCATTACCCCAAACTAAATCGCCCTTAGCTACAGGAAGACCAGCACCAACAGTAGCCCTTACATCTCTGTTAATGCCTATTTCTCGTTCGCCATTTCCGCCAAAACCATTATTACCAATTCGACCCTCAGCGACGAACAACTCTTTGAAATCACCCTGATCTAGCAACAAGTTAAAATCTGCATCATCAAAATCTGAATCAGCATCTTGAGATGTCAAAGGGACTATTGATACAGCTTTTGCTGAGTTAGGAGCTATGAATAATCCTAAGGCAACTAATCCTAAAGTCAAAAATAGTTTTTTATTAGCTCTAAGCTTGTTGAAAAATAACATAGTTTCTCCTGGAAACGACAGTTTTTCGTCCTAATGTTTAAAATCTGGTAGCTTGCACCTAATTGATTTATTGATACAGATATAAACAAGGTAGCTGGGCAAGGTGTTTATTTTGTAATCTCAGCTTAAGATAAGCCTGAGCTTATAGTCTATAGCTCAGGCTTATCTTAATTAAAAATTAATATAGAGATAAAATTTTAACTTATATTAGGTAAATACTTACGTATTACTGATACTGATAATGAACAGAGTAGGTTTTGGAAGAGAACTGTTACCCGGTTTAAAACGTTATACCATTTCACCCTATAAATGATACAAATAATTTCTCTTCTGCCCCGGTTGTTGAGCGTAGTCGAAACACTTCTCCCCTGCGGTCTATTTGTATCAAACTTAAAGTGAAACGGTATGAGTATGTGAAATTGGTGATAAAAGTGAATAATTACATTGACTTTTGTAGTAGTTATTACCTCAAATCTCACTACTCCATAAGAGAAATATATTTTTGGATAGCTGTTACTGTTTTCTCAAAAAAATCTGCTGGCTAATCAGAATGTACCGCTTATATTGGTAAGAAGAACCTATTACTATATTCAATGCCCAGCAAAATCATTGACGTTAGAGAATACACAGTTCGAGCGCACAAGCGAGAAATTCACACCCGCGTCTTCAAATTCATTTGCAAACAGTGTGACCAACCAACTGAACGCGAAACTTATGGGACACGTCCGTTGTACTGTGAGCAATGTCGTCCACCGCAAGCTCCCAAGAAATCGCCAGTGCCTCTTAACAAACGTAAACCTAGAGCAATGACTTACAAGAGCGAGGAAAGTTAGGTGGTATGATTTTCGATACTTGAGAAATCAAGTGTTCAAGGATAAATTTTCCCAAATTATGTCCAGCCACAGTTCTGATCCACTTCACGTCTACTTGCGAGAAATTGGTCGTTACCCAATGCTAACCCCAGAGCAAGAGATTACTTGCAGTAGGCAGGTGCAGCAGATGATGGTAATTGAGCAACGAAAAGCTGAACTCACTCAACAACTAGATCGTGAGCCAAGTTTGGCTGAATTAGCTGCTGATGTTGACAAAAGTGAAACTGAGTTAAGCAACGTCCTTCGCCAAGGTCAGCAAGCTAAACAAAAAATGATGACGGCGAATTTACGGTTGGTGGTAGCGATAGCCAAAAAATATCAGTGGTGCAATTTAGAACTTTTGGACTTAATTCAAGAAGGGGCGATTGGTTTACACAAAGCCGTAGAAAAATTTGACCCCAATCGAGGTTACAGATTCTCTACCTGTGCCTATTGGTGGATTCGACAGGCAATCATGGGAGCAGTGGCGGAAAAATCTCGTACAGTTCGCTTACCATTGCATTTAACTGATAAACTGCTGCAAATTAAAAAAATACAGCGTGAAATGGCCACAACACAGGGTCGCAGTGCCACAATCACAGAAATAGCTCAGGCTTTGGGTACACAGCCAAATCAGATTTGGGAATATTTAGGTGCATTTCGCCCACTTGTTTCTTTGGATGTGCGAATTGGGGAGGAGCGAGATACCGAACTTCAGGAAATTTTGCCCGATGAAAACCCCTCTCCAGATGAGCTTCTGATTCAGGAATTTTTTCAACAAGATTTTGACAATTGGTTAGGATCGCTCTCACAAATCCAACAACAAGTTTTAACACTGCGGTTTGGGTTGAGGAGCGATTGTGCGGAGTACAGTGCGGAAGGTAATCGCAAGCTCACTATGAAGCAAATTGGAGAAAGGCTGAATATTGCTCCATCACGAGTCAGGTATATTCAACAACAGGCGATGAAAGTTTTGTCTTCTCAACAAGAACAAATACGACCATATTTGGCTTCTTGAATCACCAAAATGTTGACTACTTTTGAGTACCTGTTAAATTTTTTGACGTGAAAATTGAAAGGATGGGGAAAATAAAAGTTAATGGACGATCAACCACAATTACCCTCTGCTCCTGATAGCTTTGTTAATCCACTGTTAAAATTACGAGAATATTATGCTCCTATTGTAGGAAAGTACGAAAAGTTATACACCGAAGCCTTAGCAAATCTCAATCATGTAGAAGCATTATTATCTGTTTGGTCTGATAACGGCAACCTGCCAACTCTAGAGGTGATGAATAAGCCAGTCGCTTCTAATTTAGAAAACTTGCCCTTGGAGGATAATGATTTCACCCCAGAGCCAAAAGTTAATTTAGTAGAGCCTGTTAGTTCTCAACTGTCTGCAACAGAAAATTCGTCGTCTTTTGCAAAGCAAGAGGTAGTTACATCTGTACTCGAAGGAAATAGTGATCGCATTATTAAACAACCAGTTGAATTGGTAGAGCTAATTGATTTTGTGCCAAAAACTTCAGAATCACAAGAAGATGACGATTCATCAGAGTCAATATCTACGGACACAAAGACACCAGAAGAATCTCCAGAGAAATCGCTCTCTTGGTCAGAAATTCCAATGCTACCGCAATACCAATCTCTAAACCGCACTGAAGCAATTCTCAAGGTATTGCAGAAACACGCTGGAAGTGTCTGTCACATAAGTTTGATCATGCGATCGCTCTATGGTGATTTAGAGCCAGAAGCTTTGAAAGTAGTAAAAGGTAGAGTTCATTCATCATTGACTCATGGCAAAGAAAGCGGTAGATGGTCACTGATTCCAGACGAACCTGGGTGTTACACGCTGAATTTGAAACTACTCAATTCCAATGGTCGTAGTTCTTCTAAGCAGAGCAAAAATAGAAAACCTTCACCAGTAGCAAAAACCAATCTCATCCCAATGATTGGAGAATTTTCTGGACAAGTTCTGATTGATGCCATTAGCTCTTTACTGGAAAAAAATCCAGGTAAAATATTTACTATAGCTGAAGTAATTAATGGACTGTGCGGAGAACTTGATGGTCAAGAATTTAATCAGATCAAGCCCAAGGTAGTGAAAGAATTATCACGAGGACATCGTACAGGACGATTCTCAAGAGTGCCTGAACAAATAGGACTTTACACCTGGGACTCGAAGTTGCTCCCCAAAGGTAAACGCTAGTTGAATGCATTTACCAAAACTCATCTTTAATAGGGAGCGCTCCCAATCATAAAATCAAAATTACCTTCACCTTTGGTTTTCTTCAATATTTCCATAATTTTTTGTGGATTATCGTGAGGGCCACTGACATAGAATGGTTTGCCATTACGACCACATTCAATACGTATTTTCCCATCCCATTCTCCAATGTGCGAACGCGATTTTTCAAAGTCTTTGTGTGGTTTAAACCCCAAGCTTTCTGCGTATTCGCAAGCACTAAATATCATCCCTTGAGCAACTTCAAGGGGAACCTCTTGCGGTTTTCCGCCAAATGGCTCGAACAGTGCTTCTGTAAATTCTTTAAATTTTATCCTGTCTATTGTACGTGGTGGTATGGTATCTTTAATGCCTAAGCACCATATATCTAAAAGATAACTACAGACCGTGATTTGATTGTATCGAGCAACTCTTGCAATAACTACCAATCCTAAACCGCGATCAATATCATCATCATTATTTTTTACAGGTATGATTTTTGTGAGCAAATTTTTGATGCTGTTTTCTGTTGGGATTTTCGGTAACAATTGAATAAGACTCTCGCTAGCTAAACACTGGTATACGGGATCTAATTCTCCTGAAGCTAATCTATCTAATGTGGTTTGCTGTGCTTGATTTTGAATTGCCGCATTCACTTGTGATACTTTAATACCTAGTTTTCGAGCTATTTGTTTTGGTGTTAAATTTAATGCCCGTAAATCCCTGATTTCTTGTTCTTGTGTTCCTGACATAAATTACTACTTTCTACAAACAACCTATGTAAAAATATTAAACTAAAGCTTACTTTAACAGCCGGACTTTCCACTTGAATGATGTGTCAACTAAAATAATAATGAAAGTAGTTATGCAAGAGCGCCGATGAATATCAGTATTGATATACCTGATGAGGTACGCGTTTATTTAGAGGTACAAGTGATAACAGGTGCTTATAGCAGCATTGGCGAATATTTTCTGGATTTGGTTAAATAAGACCAAAAACGCAAGGCACAAGCAAAGTTAGAAGCACTTTTGAAAGAAGGTATTGATTCCCAAGGGCAGAGTTATCTTTGCATCACTCCTTAATGGAGATACAGTTGGGGCTAATTTTGTGGAGACTCATTCAGTTGCTGTTGAAGTTGTTGAACTTCCTCAATCGATAAGCCTGTTACACGAGCAACCATCTCTATCGCTAAACCTTCCCTTAGTAAATTATTGGCAATCTCTTTCTGTTTTCTTGCTTCTGCCCTTGCCTCTGCTTCTTCCTGAATCGAACGGTAAATCACAGATTCTTGCATGATGTCTCTCCGCACTAGACTATAAATTACGTCTTGCTCTAATCTTAACCCAGCCAGAATTGCTGAGGCTGCTATCAGATTCGCTTGTATCGCTGGGTCTTCAATCTCATCGGCAATTGTAGTCGCTTGGCGTAATATCTCTGCTGGATTGGCAGTTTGTCCCAGTGTAGCAAAGGGCAATAGTCCAGGATATTGCAAAAAGAGTGAAGCAGGTTGCTCCCACAACCGAATCACATCAAATTCATGAGTTGTGCGTTCCATTGTGAAACTCGTTTGATAAACCAAATCAGAGCTAGTCTGCTTCAGGTAAATCACGACTTGCCGCATTGGTTTGGTTGGATCTTTGCGATACATTCGCACGCGGTAATCCAAAACCCGGAATGGAACATTTTTCTTGGGAAGTGTCTGGAACTCAATATGTAAAACAGATTCGTCTGATTCCAGCAAAATTAGGGCATCGGCGCGAATCGGATCGAGGGAGAGTTCAGAGGGTTTGAGTTCTGTCATCGTGACAGGCTTTCCTAACAGCCAACTGGCGAAGTCGGCACAGATGTGTTCGGCAAGGAATCGGCAGGTATCGTCATACATGGGAGAGATTGTACAACTGATCAATACCGATTATCCGTTCAGCTAAAAATATAAAATGAAAATAATCACACCAAACAAAGCAGTAGCTAACATGGAAATCTTAGCAGCCATTACCGAGCAGCTTTTATTAGAAGCAATTGTGTTTTTGTGTGCATGGGTTATCTACAACATTTGGGTGTTCGTTAACTGAAGGTGGCGATATTTGTTTAGACTGCGCCAATCATCATCACAAACTTTTCGCCACTACCAGTTTTGGCAAACTCTTCTACCTGCTCAAAACCTAACTTCTGCCACATACGTTGCGCCCGTTTATTAAACTGTGCGATCGTCACCCGACAAAATTGCGCTTTATATCGGGTAGCCCCAAACTTGATTACAGCTTGGGCATACTGCTTGCCATGTCTAAGTCCTGTTAAGTCTGTCCGTATTCCCATACCTAAGTCCAGCTAGAAGTAGATTACACTAGAATTGACAATTGGCTTGACCAAGCTAAGGCTTTTCCCAAATCAGTGAATACCGCCAGAACAAATGCCTTTGGAGACGGAAACCAGGGATAACAGCGTCTGCAACTGTTTTAATCTGTTTCAGCGACAACTGAGCAGGACGAGTAGGTATTGAGCCGAGATACGTGTAAAAACCTGCAAGATGGTCTGGAAAGCGTTGCTATATCTAGCTTTCAGCGATTTCCACTTCCATCCTTATAAGGCTTTCCACATAGTGGGCAAAATTTATACCTTAACGACACCACCAACTCACCACAATTCCCACAACTAGCCCGCAACTGCGTACCGCACAGATAACAAAACTTAGCCCTAACATTTCCCCACATCGGATCAGCAGCACCCCCAGGATTCCAACATTGGGGGCAAAACTTAATCGCTGGCATTGCTACAACCTCTTCCCCCCTAACAACAGCCTGCAAATACTCAACCGGCACGGACAAAGCCAAGGCAAGACCGCTAAGAGTTTTATGGCTGAGTTTCATCGTCAGTCCCCGTTCAATCTTGCCCACAGACCGAGAATGAATACCAGCAGCATCGGCTAACTCAAACTGAGTTAAATTGAGTCCCTTCCTGATCCGCAAAACATAGTCAGCAAGAGATTCTCCAGGTTTTGGTGTCTTAAAAGTATCCATAAAATGCTGTCAATGCTCTTACCTAAAGATATATAATTTATGAATAAATTACCTTGCTAAAAACACACTTTTTTCAGTGAAGCAAGCTGTCACATTAGCCACCGTCGCCGTCAAATTTTTAGAACGGACTGGGTTAGCACCCAGTACCATCAAAACCTACGAAATAACTCTCTTGAGCTTACTAGCAGAGTATGGAAGTTGGTCAATCGAAATTATCAGTAAGCAAACATTAGTTGAGTATCTAGATACACTTTCACATTTAAAATACACAACCCACCACAAGCATCAAGCAATACTGCAAAGCCTATTTAACTTTGCAGTTGAGCAAGGGTATATAAAATCTAACCCAATTCGGGGATTAAAACAGCGTCCCCCACAACGAGAAAAAGGCGAACATAAAAGCGACGATACAATAAAATACCTAACACCCTCACAGCTAAATATACTCTACAAAGTAACCAAAGATGACCTGCGGATGTCTGCAATAATTCATTTATTGCATCGCACAGGATGCAGAATTGGAGAGCTTTTAGCCCTGAATTTATCAGACCTAGATATCAAAAATCAAAAATTTCAGGTATTGGGAAAAGGAAACAAACAACGTTGGTGCTTTTATAGTGATGATGCAGCCAAATCCTTAGATCAATATTTCCAGCACTCACGCCATAAAAATATCGACGCACTGTTTACAGCACAACATCCAGTCACCCTCAAAGTCAGTAGAATTAGCTACTACACATTGCATGATTATTGGCGAAAAACTACCAGCACATATCCCGAATTAAACGGTGTACGCATCCATGATTTACGTCACACTTATGCTACCGAACGGGTAGGATTAATCAGTATAGAAGAGTTACGCTCACTCATGGGACATGAAAGTATTCAAACCACTTTACGTTATCAGAAAGTTACTTCACAAAAAGCAGAATCAGCCGCACGTCATGCTTTAAATATTCTGATAAACCCAGACAGTTAGAATCAACCTTTACTACCTATTCATCATCTGCAAAAACAGCATTGTTCACCAAAAAAGTGCGGAAATTAATTCAATTAATTATTTGTATCCCAAAGAATATAAAATACTATGGGGTTGAACAGTGAGGGATCAACCGTTATCTAGTTATTTTTGGGATTTTTTATGTTGCTAATATCACTTAAATGACCTTAATTGACCGGACTGCATATCCTAAATTCAAACAATTTCCCAACCCGAAAGAGCTTGCAGAGCTTTATACACCACAAAGTGCAGAAATCAAGTTTGCAAAGTCCAAAACTAAGAGCCACGAAGGATTTCTTAGTTTTATGGTCATGCTAAAATCCTTCCAACGGCTTGGTTATTT
>NZ_CAWUDM010000076.1:0-29717 GCF_963920855.1 Nostoc sp. CCY0012
GTGTTACTGTTTTTTCAACTTGAGACTCCAAAAAGTTTTCTGCACCACTAAGCTTAACAGCTAATAACAAGACTAATTACAGAAATTCCTAAAACTATAAACGATATCTATAGCCAGATTTACTGTTGAAATTCAATCCTACTCATCCTCTTTGAAATCTTCACTTGTAGCTAAAACCCAAGCCCTAATTAATATTTTGCCTTTGAATCGATTTGTCAACAAGACAAATTTGAGCCTCTAATAACAAAATATGTAACATTTAACACATTTAACAATCAATCATCAACCAACTCTCGCCTCACTATCAGCAGAAAGAATGGTGGGATCGCTTGCTGTATTCTTGACAATTTGTTACAAAAGTATAAAGAACTTCTAGAGACCCAAAACTACATGTTCGGCGGACTTACTGGTTTAAAAGATCCTAAAGGCACAGATTGGGGAGAGCGAATGCTCAACACAGTCGCTAGCCAAACGATTCGCCACTTGTTTACACAAAGCGAGTCAGTAGAAGTCTTTGTGCGCTGCTATCCCTCCAGCAAACTGTTGCAAGGCAGCATTGATAGCTTCAAAATGAGCGGACGTGGCTTGGTAATTCGCAAAGATTTTTGGGTAGAGGAGATGTCCTTTGAAACTGATGCTGTTGCCATCGACTTCGGTGCAGTACTGAGTGGCAAGCTGAACCTCAAGCAACCCACCCAAGCGATCGCGCAGGTAATTTTATCAGAAGCTGGTATTAATCAAGCCTTCCAGGCGAAACTGGTAACGCAACATTTAGTTAATCTTGCTGTACCTTCTTTAACGGCATTATCTGGCGGTCAACCAGTTTCCTTTACCGATATTCAGGTAGAACTCTTGTCAGGAAATCGCCTGCGGATGTTAGCCAAAGCAGATTTAAACAACGGTGAACTCATACCGCTAAATATGCTCATGACTGTAGCTGTGGAACGGCGACGGCGGATTTCTTTCAAAGACCCTAAAGTTGAACTGGAATCAGTCCCAGAAGCACAACGGGAAATATCCCAAAATTTGAGTATGGCACTGGCGGAAATTTTAGATAATATGGTCGATTTAGATCGCTTTGACTTGGATGGGGTAAAAATGCGGCTGAATCGTTTAGAAACGGAAGGAAAAAACTTGATTTTCAGTGGATATGCCGAAATTGAACGTATTCCCCATAATTCTTAAAATAACGTGATTTTTGTAGTTTATTGAGGGCTTTAGCCCTCACTACAAACATTAAAAAACCGCCTAAAATTTCTAGACGGCATGATTATTTATTAGCAAAAAACAGAATGTGAATTTTCTATCGTCCTACACCTATATATTGGAAACCAGCTCTAACCATACTTTCCGGGTCGAGGAAGTTACGACCATCAATGATGACAGGATTATTCATCAATTTGGCCATCTTCGCAAAGTCTAAATTGCTAAACTGCTGCCATTCAGTAACTAAGACCAAAGCATCGCAACCATCAGCCAAGCGTTCAGCATCAGTTTCTACTAGTACGCCAGTCAGACCATGACGTAAGCCTGTTTGGGAAACGATGGGGTCATAGGCTTTGACTTTAGCTCCCAATCGATTTAGCTGCTCAATTAGGTTGAGTGCAGGTGCATCACGCATATCATCGGTATCCGGCTTGAAGGTCAAACCAAGTAATCCGACAGTTTTGCCTTTGAGGATTTTCAAGGCTTGTTGGAGTTTTTCTAAAGCAATCAGGCGTTGGCGTTCATTGACGCTGACAGCTGCTTTCATCAATTGAGCTTCATAACCATAGTCGTCAGCAGTGTGAATTAGTGCGGCGACATCTTTAGGGAAACAAGAACCACCCCAACCAATACCAGAGTTGAGGAATTTGTTACCAATACGGGAGTCTAACCCAATGCCTTTGGCTACTTGGGTAACATCAGCACCGACGCGATCGCAAATGTTAGCAACTTCGTTAATGAAACTAATTTTGGTTGCCAAAAAGGCGTTGGCAGCGTATTTGATCATTTCTGCTGAACTGAGGTCTGTTGCCAGAACTGGTACAGGCGGTAAAGATTTATCTTCCGCATACTGGCGTTCGACAATTGGGGTGTACAGTTCTTGCATTAAGGCGATCGCTCTTTGACTGTTTCCGCCCAAAACGATCCGATCAGGGTTAAATGTGTCAAGCACTGCTGAACCTTCGCGCAAAAATTCTGGATTGCTGACAACATCAAACTGGGCTACAAACTCAGGCATATTCTCATCACTCGGCACTCCACCTGCGGGTACGAGTGTTTTTTGCCGTTCAGCAATACCATCCAACACAATCATTCGCACCCAGTCACCAGAACCAATGGGTACTGTAGATTTATTGACGATGACTTTATAACCGCCATTGAGATTAGCCCCAATACCACGAGCTACAGCTTCCACATAACGGGTATCACTTTCTCCTGTGGGTAAAGGTGGTGTTCCCACCGCAATAAATAAAATTTCCCCGTGGTGGACTCCCGCTGCTAAATCTGTAGTGAATTGGATTTTACCCGTTTGAATGGCAGATTGCATAATTTCTGAGAGTCCCGGCTCGAAAATGGGGGACTGCCCAGATTTCATTAATTTAACTTTTTCCTCGTTATTATCTACACAAATTACGTCATGCCCAATATGAGCCAAGCAAGCGCCTGTAACCAAACCAACGTAACCAGTACCAATTACGCAAACACGCATTTAGTTTAACTCCTCGCTTTTTGGGTTAGTCTTCAAAGAGAACTTGTCAATTATGATACTTAAATACCACTGGTAAGACCAGTAACTACAGTACGGGCTACTGATATGGTGAGCCTGCACCCAGGTTTAGGACAGCATTGTATACTGCCCTGAACCAAAATCCTAGCGATCGCCTGTGATGCGACTGCGGAAATCTTCTATTGTTAGTTTTAGCCCTTCTTGTAGTGGAATGGTAGGTTCCCAATTTAACAAGGTCTTGGCTTTTGTAATATCAGGCTGGCGACGACGCGGATCATCAGATGGTAATGACTCATACTTAATTTGTGCGTCTGGGTTCACTTGGTTTTGTACAGCTTGTGCTAATTGCAAAATTGTGTATTCACCAGGATTTCCCAGATTTACCGGGCCAACGTAATCCCCATTCATCAGGCGGATAAACCCTTCTACCAAGTCAGACACGTAGCAGAAACTCCGAGTTTGGGAACCATCACCATATACAGTCAAAGGATTACCCCGTAAGGCTTGAACAATAAAATTACTTACCACCCGGCCATCATTTTCTAACATTCTGGGGCCATAGGTGTTAAAGATCCGTGCCACGCGAATCTCAACTTTATTTTGTCTGTAATAATCAAACGCCAAAGTTTCCGCAATTCGTTTGCCTTCGTCGTAGCATGAACGTATACCGATAGGGTTGACGCTACCTCTATATTCTTCGGTTTGGGGATGAACTTCAGGATCACCGTAGACTTCACTGGTAGAAGCTAAGAAAAACCTCGCCTTCACACGCTTGGCTAACCCCAACATATTGAGTGTCCCCATGACGTTAGTTTTAACGGTTTTTACGGGGTTGTACTGGTAATGCACTGGGGAAGCGGGACAAGCCAAATGATAAATTTGATCTACTTCCAACCGAATTGGCTCTGTGATGTCGTGGCGAATAAGTTCAAAGTAGGGATTTCCCATCCACTTGAGGATATTACGTTTGTCGCCTGTATAAAAGTTATCTAAACAAATAACTTCATGTCCTTCAGGTATAAGTCTATCAATGAGATGGGAGCCAATAAACCCAGCACCGCCCGTCACCAAAATTCTCATAGTTTCCCAGTTACTTTATGGATGATTGATAGTTGCTATGCTATTCAGCTTATTATTTAGAGTACCCACACTAGATACAAAAATGCAGATTGCACAAAGTTTACTTAGATGAGATGTTTGCATTCATTTCATGTACGATTTTATTTATGTAATTTTGATAGATTTTAACTTGATTGTTGAACAATTCATTTAGCAAAATACCAAACATCGCTTTATGATTGTCTTGTTTGACCGAGAATTCATCAAATCTTTAATCAAATAAAGTTTTCTCACAAGAGTGCGATGACTCAGTAAATAAGTGTTAGAGGAAAAATAAAAACATCCCTTCACTGAGTGCAAGGGAGACAAGAACAGAAGAAGTGCCAGCAATTAGATAACTGAATTGTTGGAAGTTTTTTTAATTAATAGCCGATTCCATAATTGCTGCCTTGTTGCCCAAAGCCTTGTTTACCAGTTTCAATCACTGGTATGAATTACAACTCTATTATCATAAAATTTCCCCCAAAGCGCGTTTATTCCTGGGGAGTGTTTACAAAAGTCCCCGGAATTGTGACGATTGCGCTAGAATTGTTAAAGCTTCTTTACAGAATTTGCTGATCATTCCCGATTCTGTTAGAACAACTTAGCATTTACATGTAAATCTGAAAACCCCCTCTAGAGTTCACTAAAAGCTCCTATGACGCTCCCAATTCGCAACGTCGCCATTATCGCCCACGTTGACCACGGCAAAACTACGCTGGTTGACGCACTCCTCAAACAATCTGGTATTTTCCGAGAAGGTGAAGACGTTCCGGATTGTGTCATGGACTCCAACACCCTAGAACGGGAGCGGGGTATTACCATTTTGTCGAAAAATACAGCAGTTCGCTACAAAGAAACGCTGATTAATATTGTTGATACTCCCGGACACGCTGACTTTGGCGGTGAAGTGGAACGAGTACTCGGCATGGTTGATGGCTGTCTGTTGATTGTCGATGCTAACGAAGGCCCCATGCCCCAGACACGCTTTGTATTGAAAAAAGCGTTGGAAAAAGGATTGCGCCCCATCGTAGTTATTAACAAAATTGACCGCGCCCAAGGTAACCCCCACGTTGCTGTAGATAAGGTTTTGGATCTGTTCTTAGAATTAGGCGCAGATGAAGACCAGTGCGATTTTACCTATCTGTTTGCTTCCGGTATGGGCGGTTACGCCAAGGAAAGCATGGAAGCAGAAGCGGTAGATATGCAGCCCCTGTTTAATGCGATTCTGCAACACGTTCCACCTCCTGTGGGTGACATCAACAAGCCCCTACAATTGCAAGTCACTACCTTAGATTATTCTGAATATCTAGGACGGATTGTCATTGGCAGAATCCACAACGGTACTATCCGCGCTGGACAGCAAGCGGCTTTGGTTACAGAAAACGGTACTATTGTCAAGTCCAAAATTACCAAATTGATGGGATTTGAAGGACTAAAGCGGGTGGAAATGGAAGAAGCCACCGCAGGATATATTGTGGCCGTGTCTGGTTTCGCTGATGCTTATATTGGGGAAACCATTACTGACCCCAACGAACCCCAAGCTTTACCACTAATTAAAGTGGATGAACCAACCTTACAAATGACCTTCTGGGTAAATGATTCACCCTTTGCTGGTCAAGAAGGTAAGTTGGTGACATCCAGACAAGTACGCGATCGCCTGTTCCGTGAATTAGAAACCAACGTCGCCCTGCGAGTCGAAGAAACTGATTCTCCCGATAAATTCCAAGTTTGCGGTCGTGGTGAATTACACTTGGGTATTTTAATCGAAACCATGCGCCGAGAAGGTTTTGAGTTCCAAGTATCTCAACCACAGGTAATTTACCGAGAAATCAACGGTCAACCTTGCGAACCTTTTGAACTCCTAGCACTAGATATACCCGAAGACGGTGTTGGTAGTTGTATTGAACGCCTGGGACAACGCAAAGGCGAAATGCAAGATATGCAA
This sequence comes from Nostoc sp. CCY0012, assembly GCF_963920855.1. Classification (NCBI taxonomy): domain Bacteria; kingdom Bacillati; phylum Cyanobacteriota; class Cyanophyceae; order Nostocales; family Nostocaceae; genus Nostoc; species Nostoc sp. CCY0012. The sequence continues at coordinate 5,760 of NZ_CAWUDM010000076.1, forward strand.
GTTATTGGCAATGGACGGACTCTACTAGAGTTTATTATTCCCGCCCGTGGCTTGATTGGTTTCCGGGGTGAATTCATGCGGATGACTCGTGGTGAAGGTATTATGAACCACAGTTTCCATGACTATCGTCCCCTGTCTGGTGACATTGAAGCCCGCAACAAAGGCGTTCTTATTGCTTTTGAAGAAGGTGTTTCTACTTTCTATGCCATGAAAAACGCGGAAGATAGAGGAGCATTCTTTATCACTCCAGGTACTAAAGTCTATAAAGGCATGATTATTGGAGAACATAATCGCCCTCAAGACTTGGAATTGAATGTCTGTAAGACTAAGCAGTTAACCAATCACCGCGCTGCTGGTGGTGATGAACTAGTACAACTGCAAACACCAATAGACATGAGTCTAGAACGCGCTTTAGAGTACATTGGCCCTGATGAATTAGTGGAAGTCACACCCGAATCGATTCGTTTACGGAAAGTGGCGAAGAAGTTCGCAAAACGCTAAGTAAATTTGTCTGATTGATTTTAAAAGCCCGCAACTGCGGGCTTTTATTTAGGTTGTTTACAGCATTTTTTAAGTATAAAATTGCAAGAATTTTATTCAGGACTTACGCAAGTGTCACAAAAAATAAAAATTTTTTGCTTGTAGTAAGGGACTTCCAGAAATTAAATTTTGCATATCAAGAATGAGCCAACGTACAGAAGTTAGACGGGTCTTGATCTCGTCGATGCTTAGTGGGAATGGGGCCTGGTTGTCCATCACCCACTAGGGCTGCGGTTTTCTCCAGGGATTCTCTCAATCGCTTGGCTGCGTAGATGGACATATCGCGGGGGACATTAATGCGATCGCGCAAATATCGTAGAGCAACATCAGATCCCGTTGGAGGTATACAGTCTTCACCAGTCATCATGTGTGTTAAAGCACAACGTAGCGCTTGATCAAACAATTTATCATCTAAGGGGTTGACGCGGATAATATTGATGCGGTGTTTGATAGTTCTTTGCAGCGCTTCTTTGCGGGAGTTTTCGGGTTCTGGATAAGTAACATCTGGTAGCCCAAACCAGGGGCCGTTATCCACCCGCGCTTTATTGAGAAGCATCTGGGATTCGCCGTTTTCCCAACAGCCACCCATCTGGGGCGGTAAATCATGTGCATGGGTGTGAAAGTCGCTCTGGGTACCGCAGTAGGTAGGTCGGCTTTCCATTGCCGCAAACCATGCGCTTAAGCGAGGGTTTTCTTCTCGCAGGGAATAGCCCTTGTAGTAGTAAAGGCTCGCATTCATCCGTTCGAGATATGGCGTAAAAATAACATCGACGATGCCGAAGCTATCCAGAAAGTAAGGGCTTGGGGTGCGACCCAAAGCCTCCTCAACCTTAGTCACCACTGAGATAAATTGTTCTCGGTTGCGTTGTTCTTGTTGAGAGGAACCCGCTTTAGAACACAGCCAAATACACCAGGCTCTAAATAAAAGTCGTTCTAATTGACGTAGAGGCAGCACCCTGCGGTCTTCCATCCCTTGGCTTAATGGAGCAAAAACCTTTTCCAAAGCGATTAAAATATCATCGCTTTCCTTAATAATCCGTCCATCTAGCTCGATAGCCGGGAGCATTCCTGATGGTACCTTCCGTTTGTACCAACTTTCTTTCTCCCCATAGCAGAACATTGTCACTTTTTCGATGCGGTAGGGGATCTGTTTTTCCTCTAGCCATAACCAAACTTTTTGACAGTAAGGACACCAGGCGTGGTTATCGCGGTACAGTGTTACCCGTACATCAGATTCGGACTGACCAAACAAGCGCAACCTGGCTCTAGCGTTGGTAAGACCATTAACGGTATCTATTTGATAGTCCGTGAGAGTTTCTAGTTCTTGCCAGCTTAAGGGTGCGGTAGTCATAGGGTGAGTTGAGTAGGGCAATACTTAGGACTTTTCTTGACTTTACAATATTTTCAATTACACAATAACAGAGACGTTATCGGTTTCTTGCCGTCCCCAATAAATGACGGTTTTATTACCGGGTGAAGGGTTTCGAGGAGTTGATAACCAGACAAGCGACTTCCAGAGAATAAATTACTCAATTTATTCAGGTGATATTTTTCTTTTCCCCCTGCTCCCTGCTCCCTGCCCCCCTGCTTTTTTACAAGTGACTCAAAGGTTCATCAACAGTTAATAATTGCGCCCAGTGGTGGATAGTCCTTCGACGATTAGTGATGGAGTATAACAAGAACCATTCCAATCAGCATCGCCACCTAATGCGACTAATTGTTTCAAGGCTGTGTAAACATTACCTGCGACCATTGTATCTTTAACTCGTCCAATTACCTGCCCATTTTTTACACGGTAACCCAAATCAATATTGATAGAAAAATCACCGGAAATGCCATTGCCACCACCGAGCATTTGATCCACGATTAAGCCATCATCCATCTGTTGAATTAAATCTTGTAATGATGCCGTACCAGGTTGGATCAAGAAATTAAATAACCCAGGGGTGGGATAACTGCCAAAACTAGGGCGAAAACCATTGCCTGTGGTGTTAATACCCAATTGGCGACCGGTAGTGCGATCGCAATAAAAATTCTGTAAAATCCCATCTTGGATAAAAACTAAGTCAGTGGTGGGGGTACCTTCATCATCAAAAGGGCAACTGTAAGGGCCAGCTTGTGGGTCTTGATAGAGTGTGAGGCTGGGTGAGGTGACTAATTTACCGAGGCGTTCTGCCCAAGGAGAAGACACCTCTAAAATGCGCTTGCCATTCAAGGCTGCTTGTGCAGTCCCCCAAAGCATATCAGCAGCTTTAGAGGTAAACAAAACAGGAAGGCGACCGTTGGGGGAAGAGACATTTTCTTTAGCCCAATTTAACCTTTGTAAAATTTGATGAGCTAATTTTTCCGGGTGGAGAATGTCTCGTTGGGTTTGTCCATCGGCAACACTTAAAAAATCATCACCTCTGACCCATTCGGCTGACATATAGCAACTGAGGGTCGTATCAGTGTAGTAACAATCTAAACCTTGACTATTAACAAGTCTAGTAGTTTCCACATCACATTCCCAATCACCATTACACAGCACATCGGGATAAACATCACGAATCAGAGCGATCGCTTCTTTGCCCCATTTGACCAATAACTCTAAGGGTACAGTCTTGCCTATATCTGGATAAAATGGCTGGCTGTTACTGAGCAATTCCACTGGTTCTGGCTCGTTCAGTTGACTCAACGCCAGCGCTCTTTCCACCATTGCTTGTGCCTGGACAGAACCGTAAGCTACAGCGAGTCCTGGACGCCCATTGCGCCACAGTCGCAGGGCTGTGCCTTCAGATTGACTGGTTTCTAGCTGCTTGAGGCGATTAGCCTCAAAAAATACGGGACGAGAAAGCGATAGCGACTGATATACTTCCGCTGCTTCGGCTCCCGATTTTGTGGCTAGTTCTAGCAGCTGTTCTGCTAGCGTATCTTGTGACAAGTTTTCAGAATCCATGACCCTTAGTAAATTGTGGATTTTGGATTTTGAACTGCAAATGAACGCAGATAATTATCCCAAATCTTTGGTATCCATCAGCTTGTATTGGCATGAGCCATTTAGCAACATAGACGGACGCAAATAATTATCCCAAATCATTGGTATCTATCCGCGAATCATCGCCACAGAGAATTTTCCCCAAATCATCAGCATGTATCACTCTGTATCAGTATTGGGTATTGCCACGAGGCTTGTGTGTACACTGTAACTGTGACTAAGTTGCACCCCCAGATAGTAACTGAGGTTGGGGGCGAGGAAGTAGAACTCTTAAAGAACGCAACTTAGTATGAACCACAAAATTAGAGAATAGATGAGATAATTTCCTATTGTTCTGAGCTTTATTAACAGAAATCAACTCTCAAATCATTTACTAATTCTGCAATAATTACTGTATACAGGATGCACAAATATCAAAATAGTGTAGCCTATAGGAATAATAAATGATCTGCAAACAAATTTTAGTAATTTAGAATAAACTTTGCTTACAAAACTTAGGTTTTAATTGACAAAGCTCATCCTACATGTATTTCAAAAATAAAATAAGAGTCTTCTATATTAATAAAGTTATCTCTAACAACTCAATGATATTTGGAAAGATGTTTGGCAAATTTTCACGTCGTTTATTGCTTGTACAAATACTAGTTATCATCTTGGCTGGATGTCAATCAAGGTCAAGTCCTCAGGGTACCTTAACTGTGGGCGTGATTAATTATGGTGGAGGGCAAGAAATAATTGAACAGTACTCTAAGTTCAATAGTTATTTGGGCGAAAAAACCAAATCACGGATTGTACTAGAGCCTACATTTAATGAAAACAAAGCCATTGAACGTTTGGCAGCAAAGGCTTGGTCATTGGTATTTGCTCCGCCTGGTTTAGCTGCTATTGCCATCTCCCGCTACCAATATACTCCGGTGGCTCCTTTGTTAGGTGTAACTAATTTACGCTCAGTTTTGATTGTTCGCAAAGACAATCCTATTCGTGAATTACAACAGCTACAAGGACAAATAGTTGCATTAGGTCAACCAGGTTCAGCGACAGGGTATTATTTACCCTTGTACAATCTTTATGGTTTAACTTTAAAGCAAATATTATTTGCACCTACACCCGACACTGCTTTGGAATGGGTTGCTGAAGGAAAAGCCGCAGCGGGTGCTGTCTCTTTAGAGGAATTTCAACTCTACAGTTCACAGTTCAACCAGACAGAATTTCGTATACTCCATACAGATCCGCACAATGTACCATCTGGTGTGATTTTGATTGGGCCTAATATCGAAAAAAATCGCCAACAATACATTAGCCAAGTCATCAGAGAGTTTCCTGCTACTTTGGCTCAAGAAGTAGGGTATGTACCCAATGGCCAAGTACCCGATTATCAATATATGATTTCTGTAGTTGAACGGGTAAAATTTATTACTTCTGACCTCCATACTCAGCCTGTCGATTTATTTTGAGTCAACATTTTTGTTTAAAAAAACAATTTAAATCGTGCTAATTGCGTGGCGATCGCCTCAGTTAAGATTTTATTTAGTTCTGTACTGTCTTGAAATTGTAAAATTTGCTGTGTGGGCAAATCGAAGGGAAATTTCCCCTCCATGTCTGGGCGCTGCATGTGAGCTAGTAAAATTTGTTCTGAGCGTTTACTTTGAATGGCATAACCAATTTCTACACAGACATTAGGACTAGGTATCAATTGACTAGTTTCTTTACCTGCAATGCTAGCAATGGGTGTAGTATCAGCGATAAACAACAGACTCTTACGGATTTTTCGCATAATGGCGCGACTTAGCCTGATGGGAGTATCACTAGAACGATGAGATTCTACTAATGCTAACGGCATCCGCGATCGCAAGTTCAATTGTGCCAAACTTTTTTGCAGTTCCTCTCGCAGAGTATCACTGGCTGCGGCATACTCAGCTTGGGAGCATAAAAAAATCGTTGGTTCTAACTGCGCTAGTAATGCTTGTTTGGTGAAATAAATTTCATGACTAATCAAGTCAATGTTAGCTACGCAATAACCGCCACTACCTTCTATATAAAATTCAATATTTTCTCCTTCTAGGTAGCGCCCAAACCAGGTTGATTGCTTAACTTCGTCACTGTCTTCTAAAAAATCCGCTCGTAATGCTGATCTCAGCAGACTTTTTTTACTGAGGCGAATGTCTGGTAAGCGCTTTTCCAGTTCTGCAATCGGCTCGTAATCTTCAATGTACCATGCTCTAAGCGCAATAATTGACATAAGAGGCTATTTCAAATGTCTCATTTCGTTATTAGCTTACACCCTGATGTACCCATCAAAACAACAACACCCAAGCATCTACTAGCTTTTAGATTTTCCTCACTTTTGTTTATACTAGCCAGGGATGTAATTAATCTCATTACCAAATAAGCAATGAAAACCAGTTACAGCGCCCCCTGATTTTCAATCTTTGAGGAAATATCAGCGTTCGCGTTGGGTGTTGTTTGGTTTTGACGAGACAGACATAAATTAAACAGCGTCTTTACCTCTTTGTTTATTGCAAATTTAGCTGTTGCATCTGCCAGGGAAGCTTTATAGCTTCAATTATTAGATTAGCATTACCTAGATTAACGGTCATCTCTTTGCAACCAAACTTTACTTTTAATCCTACCTAAAGTAACGTTTATTTACAGTTGATGCTCTATCTAAATGTGTTAACTAAACTTAAAAATTCCTCTATAAAAGCTTTTTGACTTTTGTCTTCTGTGCAGTGGTACTAAAGTCCTTTCTTTTTTATTAATTTCGAGTTATAACACCAACAAAGAGGTAACTGGGGCTGCAATATTTTTGATGCGAATGCTAATAATATTTCAACATAATACTCAATATAAATTGAGTCATAGCTCAGAAATTGTTTAAGTTTTGAAAAGGATTAATTTTACCTATGCGTTGAATAGGAATTTCAATCCAGAATTCTGTACCTTTGCCTATTTCCGAAATACACTCCATGACTCCGCCATGTTTCTCGACAACAATTTGGTAACTGATGGCTAGTCCCAGTCCTGTACCCTTACCCACCGATTTGGTGGTGAAGAATGGATCGAAAATGCGTTTTTTCACTTCCTCAGTCATTCCCGGGCCATTATCAGCAATGCGAACTAGTAGCCGACATTTATCTAGAGAAACTTGAGTAGAAATCCAGATTTTCGGTGAAGAAAGATTATTTTCTGCTTTGGCCTTTATCCCTTGCTCTTCTAAAGCATCAATAGCATTGCTGAGAATATTCATAAATACCTGGTTCATTTGACCAGCGTAACATTCTACAAGGGGCAAATTACCATAATCTTTAATAATTTCAATGCTACTCAAATTAGTACTTGATTTGAGGCGATGTTGTAAAATCAATAAGGTGTTTTCTATGCCTTCATGCAGGTCAACAGCCTTATTATCAGCCTCATCCAAACGGGAAAAGTTGCGGAGCGATAATACTATGGAGCGGATACGTTCAGCTCCCATTTGCATGGAAGATATAGTTTTTGGTAAGTCTTCTCGGAGAAATTCTAAATCAATGTTCTTAATGAATGAGCCAATATCCAGATTTGGTTGGGGATAATGTAACTTGTACAAATCTAAAAGTTCCAGCAGGTGTTGCGTGTAGTTACTGGCGTGGGAAAGATTGCCATAGATAAAGTTAATCGGGTTGTTGATTTCGTGGGCTACACCCGCCACTAACTGTCCTAAGCTGGACATTTTTTCAGTTTGAATTAATTGGGACTGGGTTTCTTGCAGTTCAATTAAAGTTTGTTCTAATTGTGCAGCTTTATTTCTGGCTTCGGTTTCTGCGGTACAACTTTGTTGATAGAGTTGAGCTTGTTGAATTGCGATCGCGGCCTGATCTGCTAGCTGTTGTAGTAAATCAATTTCTGCATCTTGCCATTTTCTGGGTGCATTGCATTGATGGGCTATCAGTAACCCCCAGAGTTCCTTGCTGATGTTAATTGGTACAATTAAGTTAGCTTGTACTGACAAACTCTGTAAAAACTCCCGATGACAAGCACTTAAAGATTCTGTTGATACATTATCAATTGCCCTAATTCTGCCTCGTAAGAAGAGACGTGCAGATTCATCAGGAAAGCAATTTAGTGGTGCTTTGATGCCTAAAACCGATGGCCAGTTGCCACTAATTTCTTCGACAATGATTTCACCAGCAGATTCACTTACCAACTGATAAATCAGCACTCTGTCTGAATTTAGTAAAGGACGAACTTCCTTGACGATGGCTTGCAAGGTGGTTTTCAAGTCTAATGTACTGCGAATTTGCTCTGAGACTTGCTTAATGGCCTTGGTTAGTAGTAATGATTGTTCGAGTTCAGCCGTTTTTTGTTGTACCCGGCATTCTAAGTTGGCATTCAACGCTTGCACCTGTTGGTACATTTGCTGTTGCTGAATTGCCATTGAAAAGTGATAACACAAAGCTTGCCCCAAGGAAATTTCTTCGGGTTTCCACTCTAGAGGTTGCCCTTTTTTTTGCTCTCGCCAAGCGGCAAAAGACAATCTGGGTAGTCTTTGTTGCTGATTTTGGTCATGCTGTCCTGCCCATAAAATTTCGCTGTCAAATCCGGCGCGAAAAATACTAATCATGCCGATAAAACTTTGACGCATATGTAGAGGAATCAGCAAAATTCCCCGAATCTCAGTTGCTTGAAACGCCGCAGTTACAGTTTGCAGACGTGGTTCTTGGTAGAGATCAGTAATTGCCCAAATCTTGCCTGGTTTAAACTCACCTATCCAGTTTTGCCAAACAGGATGCTGTTCAATAACAGTATTATCTAATTCATCGGGCAGTTGCGGTTGTGCGCCTAATGTATGTATTTCTCCACTATGTTCAATAAAAATTCTCCCTCCAACACCATTGAATGCAGTAATAATTGCTTGTAGGGCTTCTGGTAATTGGATTGTGGGTAGTTGGTGCAACAACATACTCACTTGATTAATAGTGGCTTCTCGCTGTTGCTTCGCACGGGCCTCGGTGAGTAAATTACTTTGAGCGATCGCTATTGCTACTTGATCAGCAACTTGTTGGACTACTTTAAGCTCCCGCTTCAAAATCGTGCGTGGTTGGCTATGATGCGAAACCAACAATCCCCATAATTTGGGTTTTGTTGATTGCCCTCCCAGCTCTTGATGTAAAATTGGCACCACCAGCGAAGATTGTACCCCCATTGCCTTTAAGTATTGAATATGACATGGGTCTACCGGACGATAATGGATATTCTCTGTTGGTAAATTTTCACCAGTTTCTTTTGACTTGAGTGGTGATAGCCCTATCCTGCCACTAGCTACATCAACTATGGAACGTTGTCGCGCTGTTAAAAACATCTCGCGTGCGGCAAGGGGAATATCATCCGCCGGAAAGTGTAGCCGCAATAACGATGGCAAACGCTGCTCATGAATAGATTCAGCAATGACTTCACCACTACCATCAGCATCAAATTGATACACCATTACCCGGTCGGTAGCCAAAAATAACCGGACTTCGGCAACAGTATCCCCCAGTATCTCTTGAAGTTCGAGCGATCGCCTAATCCGTTTAGTGATCCGATGCAATAAACCTTCCTGGTTAAACGGTAATTGCGAACCACTGGAGTTATCAGTAAAAGCCATATTGCCGACTATACTTAACAATTAAAGTATAAAATTTTAAAGATTATTTTATTTACTAGTGTTTACCACTAAGATGTTTCCTTAATCAAGGGTTAAAGGTTAAGAAAAGTTTATTAATTTACACTCAATTCTATATCTTCAATATTGAGATGCATAGAGTAAAACTATGTAAAGCAGAAAAATTTATATATTTTCTGGGTTTGAGTAAAAAACCTGACAAATTTTTAATAAATTCATCGACAAAAGTCAGTGATTCTCATTAGTTAAAATTATCTTTTTTTACAGGGGAAAACACAAAAATGTTCCCCTGTGATCATCAATATTTAATTCAATGTACTTAATCGCACTGAAGCTCACCAGAAGATACGGTAATAAGACGTAATTGACGAATTTCTGTACGCACACTCATCAGGATTTTGCCGAGATGGTTTTGACCTGTCTTGTCCATTCCACAGCCCCAAAAATAATCTTTTGGCGAATTTTCTACTAAAATTTCATCGCCTGTACTGAGGAGAATTTCACGAATTTCATCATGAGTGGAAAACTTTTTGCGTACGGCTTCTCGCATCACTTGAGTTTTGACTGTCTCCCAGTCTGAACGGAGTTGGCGAGTGCTACAGCGTCCTAAAGCAGCAGCATCTTCGGGAGTAGCAGCAGCATGAATAACCGGAATAATCACTGCATCAACACTACCCACAAACTTTTGTGCTTGATAATAATGTTCTACAGTTGGCCAATAAGTACCGTGGATATGGATGCCGTGGCGAGAAAAATTAGAAAAACAGCCATAAGGCTGCCAAACCTTGTAAAAGTATATGGTCATTTGAAAATTTCTCTTTATATATATCAATTTCACTCTAGCCGAGTGTCTACAGCCTTTACCAACTCCTTTGGGGAGATGAGGGTATCAGGAAGAAAGATTTAAGGGACTGACAAATAAATAAATGTTCCATTACTTTTGAGCCTGGGGGAGCAGGGGGATCTGGGGAGGCTGGGGGAGAAAGAATCTGCTTATCGTCTTCGTGATCAAAATTGGCATAATTTAATTTCTGGAAGTCCCTTAATCTCCATCTCCTCTGATGTCTACAAAAAGAAAATTTCAGTAAGATCAAGCAGTGACGATTAAGCAGGATAAAAGCATGGAAATGCGCCAATTTGGCAACTCAAACGTGCAAATTACGCCCATTCTTATGGGAACTTGGCAAGCCGGGAAAAAAATGTGGGTGGGAATTGAAGATGATGACTCGATTAAAACCATTCGGGCAGCATTTGAAGCAGGTATTACCACCATAGATACAGCCGAGGTGTATGGAGAAGGACACTCTGAGCAGATTATTGCCGCAGCTTTATCTGATGTCCGCGATCGCGTCCAGTATGCCACAAAAGTGTTCGCTAATCATCTCAAGTATAATTTGGTAATTGAAGCGTGCGATCGCTCTTTGCAAAACCTCAAAACTGACTACATCGACCTGTACCAAATTCATTGGCCTTCTGGGTCTTTTAATAGTGAAATTGTCCCCATCGAAGAGACGATGAGCGCTCTCAACCAGCTGCAAGAGCAAGGTAAAATTCGGGCCATTGGTGTTTCTAACTTTTCTGGCGACCAATTAATAGAAGCATCGCAGTATGGGCGGATTGATAGCTTACAACCCCCCTATTCCCTATTTTGGCGGCAGGTCGAACAAGATGCCATGTCCTACTGCATCGAAAATAATATTTCCATCTTGGCTTATTCACCTCTAGCCCAGGGATTATTAACCGGGAAATTTGCCCCAGACCAAAAATTTGACCCCCAAGACAATCGTGCTAAAAACAAGCTGTTTCAAGGCGAAAACTTTCAACGCGCCCAGCAAGCCTTAGAAAAACTACGTCCCCTAGCTGCTAGCCATGATTGTAGCCTGGCTCAGTTGGCATTAGCTTGGTTAATTGCTCAACCCCAAACAAGTGCCATCGCCGGGGCGCGTTATCCCGAACAAGCAAAAGATAATGCTTTAGCTGTAAATATTCAACTTTCTGCCGCAGAAATTGCAGAAATTGATGCCATCGGACGTATTGTCACCGATCATCTTGATAACAACTCTGTGATGTGGAATTGGTAATTCATTATTGCCCCTTAACTATAAAAAAACTTTGGGGATCAACAAATTCTGGTTTATTGCAAAATTAAACAAAACATCAACTTTAGTAAAGTCAGGTTTGTTTTTCCTCAACTGAGTGATAACTTAAATAGTAGGACACCAAAACAAGCAAAACCAAAACTTAATGGGTAAATGATTTTGTGTCCCCTGTCATTAGCCCAAGTATATCTCGGCAAATAAATGGTAAGTGGCAAGAACCTAACTTAACAGGCAAAGCCAAATCCCACAGCGGAAAAACTAAGATTGCTGAGAATGCTAGTTGTTATGTCCACCTTAGTTAGTGACTCTTTCAATTAATTAACAAGTTAACAAATTTGAAATCTGTAAATCGTAAAAAACCTGGTCAACCCGTACCAGGTTTTTTAATGGGCAAATGATTTACGAATCATGCACGTATTTTGTTTGATAAACCTTCACTAATCGGTCAATACCTTTGAAACGATGATGCCCCATTTCTTGAAAATCCGAGGATTGGGAAAGCAGATTATAAGTAACTTCACTGATTACACATTCGCTAGGGGGACAAACGGCTTCCATGCGGGCTGCAAGATTAATTGTTGCCCCCAATGCCGTATAATCCACCCTTTGGGAACTACCAACATCTCCCACTACAGCCTTACCACTGTTAATGGCAATACGTAATTGTAAAGGTTCGTGCCAAAAATTATTGGCGTTGAGACGTTCAAGACGAGCAAGCATTCCCTTAGCAGCAGCAGTGGCGCGATCGGCATGATCTGCTTGGGGTTCTGGCGCGCCAAAAAATGCCATAATACAATCGCCAATATACTTATCCAAAGTGCCGCCATAAGCAAACACTTCTTGCAACATCTCTTCAAATAAATTATTCAATAATTGAGCGATCGCAGTTGGTGTTAATTTTTCTGATATGGCCGTAAAGCCCACTAAATCTGCGAACAAAATACTAATTTCGCTTTCTGCGGGAGCCAAACGACCATCTGGTAAACCACCTATAGCTATTAATTGCTGGACAACGCCTGGAGAATGATAACGCTCTAATCGATGACGAATGACTTCTTCAGTTTTTAACTTATCTGCCAATAACCAACGCTGCACACTAGAGGCTACCAAGTTGGCCAAAGCCGAAAAAAAGCTAAGTTCTTCCTCGCCATCATCTGCCCAATGATAAGAAGAAAGATGAGCATCAGCGTAAAGAACACCGACAACTTTATTTTCATCCCACAAAGGTACAGCCATAGCACTACGAATGCCTTTGACTAAAATACTGTGTTCTCCAGAAAACCGTTCATCCTTATGGGTATCAGCGCTTTGAATAGCGATTTTCTCCGCAAATACCTTTTGGCAAATACTATGACTAATCCAGTTGCTATCACCTGCTAGATATTTTTGTTGGGAAATGTCTCTAGTACCAGCATTGACTAACTCTAATTGACCACATCCGCCAACATCAATTAATAATGCCAAGCGGTCAATACTATCGAGGTAACGAAACACAACTTGTTGTACCTGAGAGAAAATCTCTTCGATAGATGCTGCTGCACAAAGATTTTTAGCTATATCTACCAAGTCTTTGAGACGGGCAATGGTTTTATCTTTATTACTGGGTTCCCCATCCTTGCTATCAGCTTCGATCCATTGCTGTTGCAATTGCTTGACATTGCGAAAAATAGTTCTTGGCTCAGAAGTGCCAGCCGCTACAGTCTGCTGATGCATCAACTCTGTACCAGGATTAGCAAATAGTACTACCAAATTCACATTTCCTAGCCAAATGATATCGCCATGATGTAACTCTTGAGCATGACTGATGAGAGTTTGGTTTACTTGTGTTCCATTTTTACTGCCCACATCCTCAATAGTCCACATACCTTGACCCGTCTTCACCAGACGCGCATGTCTACGAGATACTCCCCCAAAAGGTAAGTACAAGTCACATTCCGGTAAACGACCAATTGTGAATTCATCTTGATTCACTACTACCGTTGTTTCCGTATCTCCCTGTTTTAGACGTAATGTAATTTCAGTCATGAGTGTGACGTGTCTATCCTGAAAACTGGGGACGCAAGCATCTTGAAGATAAAATATATGCAGAGTGTATACTTTACCTTTTCTTTATGGCACTGTTAATAGCATTACGACAACTATTTGTAGTTAAAGTAACACCAAAAAATCAATGTTCCCAGTTGGTCAGACGGTCATCCTATTATGGGTGATTAGCGCTCCAGATGCCTACACCACAAGAAATTATGGAATATTTTTTAATTTTCAAAAGGGAACAGGAAAATCTCTCCTGCTCCCCTACGTCTTTGGTCAGTACTGAAAGTTTACTTACTGCCTCATCTTCAGTAACACTTAGTCACGGCCATTGAGGGCAATCAGTAACCGCAAGATAAAGATAAACAGGTTGATGTAGGTCAGGTACATCGATAAAGCCGCAGGTAGGTATTGATCATCTTCGTAAGTGCGGGGCAAGATGTAGAAATCAACTACAGATACACCCACAAACAGAAATACTCCTAAACCTGAGATCCCGATTTCTAACCAACTGGGTGTGTAAACACCAAACAAGGCCAGGACAAATTGGATAAGTACCACAGCTACTAAAGCCATGACACCCAGGCTGACAGTTTTTGTCAAAGCCATGCCATCTTGCTCAGAGAGATTAGAACCGATTTGACGAGCCGCAATAAAGGTGATACCACAACCTAAGGCTGCCAAACCAATACCTTGGATACCAACGCCTTGGGTTCTCAAGGCCATAAATACTAAACCACTGAGAGTATATCCAGATAAAAGGCTGTAGGTGGCTAACAACGGTAGCGCCACACCCTTGTTACCTTTTTCAGCTACATTGCGAGCCACAAAAAATAAAATTAACTCCACAATCATTGCCCCAATGAAGGTGGGAAAGAAAATTTCAGGGTTGCTACGGATAACGCTCAAACCACCATAGGTTCCTAAAGCGGTTAGCACAAGTCCGCCACCGACATAAGGCAAGGCATTAGCAATTACATTTGGGCCGATGAGGGCTTGAGTTTTAGCCTCACGAATAGCATCACGAAAGTTACTTGTATTGCTCATAAGTTAATTTGCAGATGAATGTCCGGTTTACTCCCATTCTTACCAATTTTTGTAGTTAACAGCCAGAATCAAAAGAGGTAGGGGGGCAGGGGGCAAGGGAGCAAGGGAGAAAGCTGAGACGGAGCTTCTTACTCCGCCCCAGTAAGAGCGCCCTAGAAGGCGATGCCCTGAGCAGTTCGGCGGGCTTTATACCCATGTTCCGCTCTCGCTGCGCGAACGGGGCAGGGCTTGCTCCCCCTGCTCCCTGCTCCCTGCTCCCCTGCTTTTTCACGCCGGACTGTACTAGGTTTGGCTCATCATACAAAATAGCTATTGAGTAATTAATGCATTTTTCAGCATAAATAGCTAGCGTTGAAAGTAAAAAATCAACATTTCGTTGTAATTAATTTCTAACTGGAAAAACAAAATAACTAACAACAGATGAAAGTCCCAAATCATGCGTGTATATACTGATTAGCAAAGTAGGTTTCTTCGTAAATTCAGTAAAACGACGATGGTTTATTCCGCGTTGACTAAGGAAAATAATGACAGATTTGAAGGCAATATACGTAACTCCATTTTTTCCATAAAAGGAGTTCAACCAAAGGAATTTTTATATGGCAACAAGCGAATCCTCTATGCGAATTGATGGTATGGAGTTATTGCACTTATACCACCAAAATCCCTCTATTAAACTTCGTAATCAACTGGTACAGTTACATACTGGTTTAGTTCGTAAGATGGCACATAAATTTAGTCATCAATGTAATGAACCTTATGAAGATTTAGAACAAATCGGTTATTTTGGTTTAATTAGAGCTATTGAGCGCTTCGACCCCAGCCAAGGATATGCGTTTAGTTCCTTCGCTGTGCCATATATTCGAGGTGAGATGCTGCACTTTTTACGCGATCGCAGTACTCTATTAAAAATTCCTCGTCGTTGGCAAGAACTCTACAACGAGGGTCAAAGAATTCGTAAAGAATTATCTATTTCTTTAGGTCGCTCTCCCAAAGATTCAGAAATTGCCGATGTACTTCGCGTTTCTGTGCAAGAATGGCAGGAAACTAAATTAGCAGCACAAAATCGGATGCCTTTAAGCTTGGATGCTACCGCCGTCCATTACGTTGATTGCCAAATAACTTTAGGCGAAGCACTTCCTTGTCCTCGTTCTACCGCCCTTCAACAACAAGACGAAGAACGACAACAACTACAAGGGGCAATCAGTATGTTAGAAGAAAAGCCCCGCATGGCAGTTGAGATGGTATTTTTAAAGGAACTTTCTCGCAAGGATGCTGCTAAGAATATTGGCACTAGTCCCATGACAGTTACGCGGTATTTGCAAAAAGGTATTCAGGATCTCATTGGCTATTTGCAACCACAAGTAATGCCTACAGGGTCTTGAGGCGGGGATATGGGGTCATTTACCATCGTTTACACCACTTTTTTACCGAAGCACCTTGGTTTAGTACTAAAGTCAATAGACCTCTTGCATAAATACTTTGGTGTGGCTACAAATATTTTTAAGAGCTTCACGCAAAGTCAGGGCAGCGCGTTGGGGAGACAGCGCCGTGGGCGGGTTCCCAGACTTGTAGACGCTTTGCTGCTTCCCGCAGGGTGGCGACTGTCGTCGGGTTCCCCGATTTGTAGCGACTGCCGCGCAAAGACGCAACGAAGTATTTGAAAATCACGACTTTTGCAAGAAGTCTAATAAACGCCGTTTAGAGATCATGAAATTTTCTCACCCCAATTGATAGTTGATACTGATGGGGCCAGAAATTGGATAGAAGTTTTTTATAGATAAGCCAAGGTTCGGTTACGATTTGATTAACAAGGCATCAACGCATCTAATCTCCCCAATACTGCCATATCTTCTGTATCCAACTCCACAGGAATACCACTACGAATTAATTCCGAAAAATCTTCATTGGGAACCATCACAGTCAAAGTATACAAGCGAGTATTTCCTGTATTTTTCAGCAAATGAGTACCAGTAGGAGGCACTAATAAACTATCTCCAGCTTTAATTGGTACATTCTTGCCGTCACAAATAGCTATTCCTTCCCCTTTCAGGACAAAAAACATTTCCACCGCCCACTGATGACGGTTTGGCGGTGTTTGACCCCCAACATCAAAAATTTCTACACAACAAGTTAAAGACGTATTGGCATTAATAGAATCGAAAATAATCGCCAGCCGATTGGAGTCGTGTGGACTGATACGATATGTTTGATAGTCTTTGGGTGACTTGATAATAGGAATTACACATCTAGTAGCGTGCATATTTATCCCCTAATTTGTAATTCGTAATTCGTAATTCGTAATTCGTAATTCGTAATTCGTAATTTAAGACTTAGGTTTTAGTGCTTTTAAAATTGCTTGTGAATCTGTAACAAAACCGAAACATTGCTTGATGTTGTACAACGTTGCCAGCCAACAATATTCAGGGGAAGTGGTAGCGGTGCAGTCTTTGACTAAAATGCAGTCATATCCTAAGAAGTTGGCATCACACAGCGTTGTCATTACACATTGATCAGCATTGACACCCCCAAAGAACAGTGTCGTTATTCCTAAGTTTCGCAAAATACTATCCAAAGGCGTATCCCAAAAACCACTCATGCGGTATTTATCCACACAAATATCTTCTGGTAACTGTGGGAGTTCGTCTACCACCGCCGCCGCCCAACTACCCGCCATCAGTACTTTAGCACCATTGTTAGGTAAAGGATCACCCAGCCCCACACCGTCGCCTGTAGGGTTGTAGACGTGACGCGAAGCCGCACTAATATTTAATAAGTCTGGACGATTTCCCCAGTTTACCCAAATTACAGGTACACCGATCGCCCGTAGTTCTGGAAGTAAGTTATTTAAAGGTGGGATGGGTTGACGTGCTGGATTGACATCTACACCGATATGTGCAAGCCAACCATCAGGGTGACAAAAGTCGTTTTGCATATCAATCACTAGGATGGCAGTTTTAGCTAAATCCAGGTGCAGAGTTTTAGTTTCTGTGGATACGATAACGGGTAGGGGGGACTTTGACGGACGAGTAATGTCTGCAATATCTTGATTCACAGCCCAAGCGTTTGGTGCGACTCCCAAAGTCCGAAATGACGGATTCATAAATGACAACACACAAGACAGTACCTAAATTTGTAACCTGAATTGCTAATGAAAGTGCGATCGCTTCATCAAGGTTAAAATCGCAGATCAGCTAGCGGTAAAGTTTCAACGTGTTACTCATAGAATAGTTGAAATCTAGTAATAGAGGTAAATTGTGAATTTTACTATCGAAAATGTTTTGATTGCTGATGAAGATGCCTACACAACCGTAAATGTGCAGGTTGCAGACAATCAGATAGTTGCCATTGCACCTAACCTCGATGTCATTGGTACTGCCGTTGATGGTACAAATAAACTATTACTGCCAGGTTTCATTAATGCTCATACCCATTCCTCAGAAATGTGGCAACGGGGGATTATGTCCATTTTTCCCTTGGAATTATGGCTGGCAGAATTATATGACTTTGCGCCCCTGGATTTAGAAAAAGTTTATCTCAGTGCTTTAGGTACAGCCGTAGAAACTTTACTTTCCGGTGGTACAAGTGTAGTAGATCATTTGGTGTTAATTCCGGGACAAGAGTTAGCCACCATCGCCACGGCTGTTCGTGCTTACAAAGAAGTGGGGATTCGGGCTTTTATTGCGCCCCTGATTCAAGATGAATCCCTCACCGCTGGTATACCCTCTGGGGAATCAGCACAAAATCATGAGCCTTATTTTCGCTCAACTGCGGACACATTGGAAATTATGGAAGAGGCCATCAAGCAGTTTCATCGCCCGGATGAGGGTGTAAATATGTTAGTTGCACCTACAGGGATTCAGCTGTGTACCGATGCTTTATTTACAGGATGTATTGAGTTAAGCGATCGCTATCATATTTGTCGTCACTCTCACTTGCTGGAAACTAAAGCCCAAGAAAAACTGGCCCAGGAAAAATACGGTTGTACTGCTGTTGAACATCTTCAACGTATTGGTTATTTGAGCGATCGCACTTCTTTAGCCCATTGTGTCTGGTTAAATGATCATGATATTGCTATTCTGGCTCAAACCCAATCTACAGTTGTTCACAATCCTTTAAGTAACCTACGTTTAGGCAGTGGTATCGCCCCGATTTTAAAATATCGCCAAGCTGGGGTAAATGTCACTTTTGGTTGTGATGGTGCTTCTAGTAATGATTCTCAAGACTTGTTAGAAGCTATTAAAATTGGTTCTATTTTGCATAATATTACAGATTTAGATTATCAGCACTGGATTACTCCCCGCCAATCTGTAGAAATGGCATCTTTGGGGGGTGCTAAAGGACTAAATGTAGCTGATCAACTTGGTTCCTTGACCGTTGGTAAAAAAGCTGATTTAGTAATGTATGATTTGACTAATTTATCATTACTTCCCCGTACAGATCCCATTGGTTTATTAGTGTTAGGACGGCCTACCAATGTTGTGGCTAATGTGTGGATGAATGGTAAACAAATTGTGGCTGATGGTCAAGTTACCACAATTAATGTTGATCAATTACGGCAAGAATTATTTAAACATAGTCAATGGGATACAAAGCGTAAGTCTCAAACGGTTGCCCAAATTGAGGCACATTACCGCAAAGTTATGGATTTGTGAAACGCAGAGGAGCGCAAAATTCAACGCAAAGGGATGCAGAAAGGATTTTATTCTGCGTTAATTAAGATTAGCAGTGCATTGGATAATCAACATGGAACGCGCCATTTCTGCCTTGGGAATTTTAGTTTTTATCGCCATATCTTACGCCTTATCTGTGAAACGCCATGCGGTGCGTTGGCGAACTATAGCCTGGGGTTTAGGACTAGAATTTGTGTTCGCACTGGTGATTCTCAAAACTCCTTGGGGTGTGACTGTGTTTAAATCACTGGCGGATATTATCAGCAATTTTGTGGCTTTTGCTGATGTTGGGGCTGAATTTGTGTTTGGCGAAAATTTTCGGGATCATTTTTTTGCTTTCAAGGTGCTGCCTACAATTATCTTTTTCTCTGCTTTTGTGAGTATTCTCTATCACTACGGTATTTTGCAAAGAGTCGTGAATGTGCTGGCATGGGTGATGATCAAGACCATGAAAACATCGGGTTCTGAGTCTTTATCATGTGCAGATAATATCTTTTTGGGGCCCACAGAGTCGGCACTAATGGTCAAGCCTTATGTAGCAAAAATGATGCAATCTGAACTTCATGCTGTCATGACTGGGGGTTTCGCCACAATTGCCGGTGGAGTGTTAGGGGCTTATCTGACTTTTGGTATTCCCCCAGAACACCTAATTGCTGCTTTTTTTATGACTGCTCCTACTTCTTTGATAGTGTCAAAGTTGCTGTATCCAGAAACAGAAGTCTCAGAAACAACTGGTAAAGCTACCATAGATGTAAAAACTAATTACGTTAACGTCATTGATGCTGCTGCTACCGGAGCAATTGATGGTGTCAAGCTTGCGGTTAATGTCGGAGTGATGATTATTGCCTTTTTGGGATTGCTGGCTGCCGTGAATGCGCTACTGGGATGGTTAGGGACTCGCGTTGGTTTACAGGGAGTATCTTTACAATGGATTTTATCTTTTGTCATGGCGCCTGTGGCCTTTTTGATGGGTGTACCTTGGGCTGACTGTCGGCAAGTAGGTGCGCTATTAGGTACAAAAACCGTCCTCAATGAATTTATCGCTTTTTTGGATTTACAAAAGGTAATTGCCAGTGGAGAAATTTCCCAGCGTGCAGCAATTATTTCTACTTATGCTCTATGTAATTTTGCTAATATCGGTTCCATTGGAATTACCATTGGTGGTATTGCGGGAATGGCACCACAACGCCAACCGGACTTGGCTCGTATGGGTTTTAAAGCAATGATTGGTGGTTTACTAGCGGGTTTTATCACGGCTTGTGTTGCCGGAGTTTTAGTATAAAAAGCTATCTTCTTGACTGATATTTAACGTACCCTAATTGCCAATTTTGTGCTTGCTTTAACTGATTTAACTTGCCTTGAGCAATTAGCTTTAAAGCAATACGAGTATTTAATTGCCCCTTGATTATGGTGTAATATTTTGGCTGTTCAACTCCTGTGAACACCTTGCCACGATTGAAAAATTGTCCACAGTAAAGTTCAGTTCCCGGGATTGAGACTGTGAATAATCCGTCACTTCTATATCCATTGGGAATGGCAAATATAGCATAGACATTGTGAGGGCCGCGCCAAGGTTGAACTACTAGTTTTTCAGGATGGGTGTAGTATTTTTCACCTGAGGCAGATCTAAACGCACCTGGTTGACATCTGACTACAGGTGGTTTTTCGGCGATGTAAGAGGAAACATAAGAAAATCCTAGAACTCCACATAAGCTCAGGAAAAATAATACGTAGAATATTAATTTTTTCACTTGCACTTGACTAGATACTGGATTACTTCATGTAACTTCATATTTTAGCGAATCATTACGATAATGCGGTAAGCGCAGCTATGCCGTTAGGCTGATCGCACTGATCTGAGCTACTTGTACATATCATCGGGCAACTGTGAAAATTTATACAATACCACAGACGCGATCGCTTGCATGTTGCTAAATTAACAAAGAATATTAGAACCAAGCACAGTTACTGACAATCTATTATGGTATCTACTACTACACGCTTCCTTGATGTTCAAAATCATTGGGCGCTTCCATTTATTGAGGCCCTAGCAGCACGGCGGATTTTAAATGGCTATCCTAATGGAACTTTTCGTCCCGATAATTCCGTGACTCGCGCTGAGTTTGCTGCCATAATTGGGGCGGTGTTTACAATGCCGCCGTTGCGGAAATATGTCCCTTTTGTGGATGTCCCGACTAATCACTGGGCCATAAGTGCCGTTCAAAAAACTTACGAAACGGGATTTCTCATCGGCTATCCTGATGGGCGTTTTCGTCCCAATGACCGAATTTTCCGCAGCGATGTTTTAGTTGCTTTGGTCAATGGCTTGAATATTGCGGCTGATATCAAACCTGATTTGTTGAGTGCTTTACCACAAATTTATCAAGATGCAGATAAAATTCCTGGTTATGCCAGAAGCCAAGTAGCTATTGCTACTAGTATAAATTTAGTTGCGAGTCATCCCAATGTAAAATTACTCAACCCGACTGTAGCGGCAACTCGCGCTGAAGTATCAGTAATGGTATATCAAGCTTTGGTGTATTTGGGGCAGATAGAAAAGATTGCTTCCAACTTCATCATAGTGCCACCACCAGCCGTGCCAACTTCGGGAACTGTAAGTGTCAGTCATCAGCGCGAGTTTCGCGCGGCCTGGGTAACAACAGTTTGGAATAGTGATTGGCCTTCCAAAGCGGGACTTCCTGTAGCCCAACAGCAAGCGGAATTTCTAGAAATTCTCAACCGCCTCCAAACCCTAAACTTCAACGCCCTAATTTTGCAAGTGCGACCAGAGGGAGATGCTTTATATCCTTCCCAATTAGAGCCGTGGAGTGCTTGGCTGACGGGAACTCAAGGTAGAGCGCCAGAACCATTTTATGATCCTTTAGAGTTTGCGATCGCAGAATGTCACAAGCGTAATATTGAACTTCATGCTTGGTTTAATCCTTACCGCGCCAAAACTAGTCTCACCGCTAGACCCAATGCCCGCCCCCATATAGCTTTAACCAATCCCGAAGTAGTTTACCAGTGGGGTACTCAGCTATGGATGGACCCAGGAATCAAAATTGTCCAAGATAGAGCTTATAACGTCATTATGGATGTTGTCAGTCGCTACAATTTGGATGGCATTCACCTAGATGATTATTTTTACCCTTATCCTATCCAAGGTCAGACTTTCCCCGATGATAAAACCTACGCAGCATATAGGGCTACAGGTGGTGGACTTAGCTTAGGTGACTGGCGACGAGAAAATGTCAATCAAATGGTGCTGCGTCTATTTCAGGGAATTAAAGCGACAAAGCCCCATGTCAAATTTGGCATTAGTCCTTTTGGGATTTATCGACCTGGACAACCACCAGGAATCACTGGCTTAGATGCCTATAATGTGCTTTATGCAGATGCTAAAAAATGGTTAGAGCAAGGCTGGATTGATTATATGGCCCCCCAACTTTATTGGCGCACTGATCAAACAGCTCAGAGTTACCCAGCCTTACTGCAATGGTGGACAGGAATTAATCCCCAACGACGACATATATATGTAGGTAATACTCTTAGTCAACTCGATGGTAAGGTCTGGAAAGATGAAGAAATTGATAAACAAGTAAAAATTACGCGCAACCTTGTAGGAAACTTAGCACTAGGAAATATTTTCTTCAGCATGACTCCGATTAATCAAAATCGTCAAGGCATTGCTGACAGGTTCCAAAATTCACTTTATACTAGTCCTGCAATAGTACCTACCATGTCTTGGCAGAATACAGTTGCACCACCGTCTCCTAAAGAACTACAAGTTAACAATCGTCGGTTAAGTTGGCAACCAAGCGATAATCAGCCTGTTCGTTCTTGGACTCTATACCGCCAAACTGGTACTACTTGGATACTTCAGCGGGTTTTGTCTGCCGGTACAACTTTCGCCACTGTGCAACAAGCTGGAACCTATGCCGTATGTGCGGTTGATAGATTGGCAAATGAGAGTTTAGGAACAGTAATTACAGTCAGTTAATTAGCTGTTGGCTAAAATTTGTTAGCTCACCAGGGAAATCCTTCCACCTGAGTAACTTTATTTTTCGGTAAATTTAGGACTTACGCACACTCTATGGATTCTTGGCGTTCTACAGCCCTTGCGGGCATCGCTGCGCGCGGGCGTCTTGGCGGTTCCATAAATTAAGGTTTTTGGTGATTTTTGCGTAAGTCCTGAAATTACAATTTTGCCTGACTACTTGCCAACATATCTACTAAACAATTGAATAGCGTCGGCAATATTGACATCTCCATCCCCGTTGGCATCTAAGAAAGAATTTAATACAGAATTTCCACCAGTTCGAGGATTTTGGGAATTAGCACCAGATTGTAATAAATTCAATACTATAGGCACAATCACAGGTAACAATTGCATAATTGTACCAGCATCTAATCCTGTATGTTGGGAAGCTACTTGTGCTACCTGCTGTTGGATTTGAGGAGGAAACAGGGAACTGACGGCTTGAGGGTTAGAAGAAGTCCCAGCATATTGATTAACCAATGCTTGGGTTGCTTCATTACCCTCTGTGGATTGCTTCTGTTGTAAAGCAGAACGTACATAGTTACCTACTACACCCACAACAGATTGCATGGTTGAAGGATTTGTCCCAGTAGCATTACTCAGCTGATTAACAGTATTAAGAATACCGCCGAGTTGACCTAAACTAGCTTGTTGACTGGGATTACTAACAGCACCGAGAATTTGGTCAAATAGACCCATAATCATCGTTCTCCTTGTGTTTTCATTTTTTGACTGCGGAAAAGCTGTTGCTATTATGAAAAAATTAACTCCGTAAAACCAGAAACTTAAGGATGAAAAATCGGTTTCATAAGGGTGTATAAATAAAGTTTTGTTCGTAGTGAACGATTTATCGCTCTCTGGCAATGCTTAGTGGTGCAGAAAACTTTTTGGAGTCTCAAGTTGAAAAAACAGTAACA
>NZ_CAWUDM010000077.1:0-28758 GCF_963920855.1 Nostoc sp. CCY0012
CCCATCTCCCCATCTCCCCCAGTCCCCCTTACATTTTAAAGATTCATGCAAAGTCAAATAATTGACCCAGCGAAAACTGAACTAAATCATCATCCCGCAACAGCAGATGCTCATCATGAAGCACATCCAGATCATCGCCTGTTTGGGTTAGTGGTGTTTCTGATTGCTGAAGGAATGATTTTTTTGGGGATGTTCGGAGCTTATTTAGCTTTCCGTTCTACCTTACCTGTGTGGCCCCCAGAAGGAACGCCAGAATTAGAACTTTTGCTACCCGGTGTTAATACTGTCAATCTGATTGCTAGCAGTTTTGTGATGCACAATGCTGATACCGCCATCAAAAAGAATGATGTCAAGGGTATGCGTATTTGGTTGGCTATTACGGCCTTGATGGGTGCTGTTTTCTTGTTTGGTCAGGTTTATGAATATGCCCATTTGGAATTTGGTTTAACTACCAATTTGTTTGCCAGTGCATTTTATGTTTTAACTGGGTTTCACGGACTACACGTTACCATTGGCGTTTTAGCGATCGCATCGGTGTTGTGGCGATCGCGCGTTCCGGGTCACTACAGTAACGAAAAGCACTTTGGCATTGAAGCTGCGGAAATCTACTGGCACTTTGTGGACGTGATTTGGATTATTTTGTTCGGATTACTGTATTTACTTTAAGTATTTATTATTAGTTGTTCACTCCACGCGAATAACTAAATAAGCCCCCAAAAGGGGGTTTTTTTATGTCCTAAAAATCAGCCATTAGTGCTATACGTCTGATCTCAAAAGATAGATTTTTATACCTATCTTATAGGTGATAAATATTTTGCTATGGCTAGATTATCTTGTAAAAAGCTGACACAGAGCAGGAATTATCTATTTCCATAAACAACCAAGAAGGTTCTATTTAAACCTTGCAAAAATGGGTAAAGATGTATTAAGCTATCCGGGAACCCAATGTAGATGATGTTTTCAAGCTCCTAATAAAACGGTAAAGGGAAGTATTTGCTATCACATTCATTGTTTGATGCATCTTCGAGGAAAAATTCCACAAGCTTGATTTTTGAAAAACATTTTCCTTGTTAATGCACAACGAGTAATATTCACGAAGGAAATAATTATGTTAAAGCAACTTTTGAAAGGTAGCTCTGTTTTAATTTTATTGCTCGCAGGCAATCTTTCGGCTCTAGCACAACCTCAACCTCAAGGTACGCCAGCGCCAGCGCCAGCAGCACCTCAAACTCAACAATCTCCTGAACAAGCTGTTAGTCCAGAAGAACTGCAACAATTTGCCAACGTGATTCCGAAATTGCAAGAAATTGGTCAAACAGCTCAACAGAAATTTGCACAAGTGATTGAAAAATCTCCTCTCAGTGTAGAGCGATTTCAAGAGCTTGTTCAAGCCCAGCAGTCACCAGAGGCTAAACCGTCTACACCAGTGACTCCAGAGGAGCAGCAGTCCTTTAACCAAGTAGTCACTCAAATCCAGTCAATTCAACGGGAAACCTTTTCTGAACAAGAGCAAGTAGTTCGAGATGGGGGTATGGAACCAGTGCGATTTACTCAGATAGTAGCTGCTGTTCAACGAAACCCAGCTTTACAACAGCAGGTGCAACAGATGCTCCAAAATAATCAGAAAAATTAATTACAGCCGTTGGCTATCTTAGTCATTGGTCACCGAATATAAGGGGCCAATGACTTTACGAATTACGTAAAGCCCTAGCGTGCCTTGGGCTGCTATTACGAATTACGAATTAATGTAAAAACCGCCTGCACTAACTCTTCTGGTGCTATGGGCTTAGGCAGATGTATTTGAAATCCAGCGGCTAAGGCTTGCTGTTGGTTGATTTCTCCGGCATAAGCAGTAAGTGCGATCGCGGGGATACTTCCTCCCTCTAGGGGCGGCAATTTTCTAATGTGGCGAATCAGAGAATAGCCATCCATCTCTGGCATCCCGATGTCACACAATAACAAGGTAGGAATAGACTGATTCAATTTTACCAATGCTTGGGTTGCTGAAGCCGCTGTGGTGACTTCGGCACCAGATTGGGTCAAAATGAAGTCTGCTAACTCTCGCATATCCGCATCATCATCCACAACCAATATCTGCACACCTGCCAAATGTGCCTCACTTTCTAGATGGCTTACATCCACAGATAGCTTTGGCTCAACTAGGTTTAACGGTAGCTGAACAGTGAATGTTGTCCCTAAATTGTGACCTAGACTGCTAGCTTCAACAGTTCCACCGTGTAATTCTGTAAAATGGCGGACGATGGCCAACCCCAATCCCAAGCCGCCAAATTTCCTGGTAGTTGTACCATCTTCTTGGCGGAAGTATTCAAATACATAAGGTAAAAACTCCGAACTGATGCCTTTACCTGTATCTTTGACTTGAATTTGAGCATAGGTACCAACTTGCTGTAATTGCACCTCAACTCGCCCTCCAGATGGCGTGAACTTCACAGCATTAGACAAGAGATTCCACACAACCTGTTGCAAGCGGTTTTGATCACCTAAAACTTTTCCAGAAACTGGGTTGAGGGTGGTCTGGATGTAAATACTTTTAGCTTCTGCTGCGAGTCTTACTGTTTCTTGGGCTGCTTCAATTGTGGAAATCAGATTCACCGGTGCAACGTTTAAAGACATTTTGCCTTGGAGAATGCGCGAAACATCCAGCAAATCTTCAATTAGTTGCGCTTGCAGTTTGGCATTGCGTTCAATGGTTTCTAAGGCTTGCTCCGCTTTGGTGGCATCTAAACGCTTAGTGCGGAGCATTTTTGTCCAGCCTAAAATGGGATTGAGGGGCGATCGCAACTCATGGGATAGTACAGCCAGAAACTCATCTTTAACTCGATTAGCGGCTTCGGCTTTGGTACGAGCAAGTTGAGCTACCCGGTACAGATGAGCATTATCAATGGCTAAGGAAGCACGGTAAGCTAGTTCTTCTGCTAGTTGCAAGTTCATCTGGCCATATCTTTGCCCAGATTCGGCGGAGATAAAAGAAATCACCCCAAAAATTCGTGATTGGGTGCGTAATGGCACGGTCATGACCGATTTGAAACCCACTTGCCGCAAAATTTCTAAATGTTCTGGATCACGGGCTGCTTGGACAAGCAATTCATCGGGAATATCTGGTAAGATATCAGACTGCCCAGTTCGTAACGTCAAGGCCGCACCGCGAGGATCATCTGGGTTTAGAGGATATTTATCTCTGATTTGTTGCGCCCATTCTCGTTTTGCAGGATCTATGTGAGCTACAGCAATCTGCTCAATGGCACCATTTTCTGCCACTATATGCACTGTACACCAATCGGCCAACTCCGGTACTGCCAGATTTGCTACTCGTTCCAGGGTTATTTGATAATCGAGGGAGGATGCTAAAACTGCGCTGGCTTCTGAAAGAAAGTGTTGACCGCGCTCTAATCGGACTTGCTCAGTTACATCTACGACATAAACTAAAACCTCTTCTACCTGATTATTTGAGTTTTTTGTTGGCAAGTAGTAAACATTGTAGTATCCGGGTTGGCGATCGCTGCGTCCTGGAGTTTTGACAGCAAAGTTAGGTGAAACAAAAGGCTGGCCTGTGGTGTAAATGTTGTGAAATATTGCCACTAAATTGGCATCATATTGACTAAAAATTTCCCCAACGGAATATCCTAAATGTTGCTCACGGGTAAGTCCGTTAATTTCCGCTAACGCTTCATTAATAGCCACAAATTGCTGCTGGGAATTTAACAAACCAATTCCCACAGGAGATGTTTCAAAAATAGTTGCCAGTTGGCGTTGTGCTGTTTCTGCTTGAGTACGGGCAATTTGTTCGCGTTCTAGCAGTTTTTCCCGTTCCTCTTCGGCTTGCTGATGCTCAGTGATGTCAACGACAGCGCCGATGGAATGTAGAGGATTTCCTTGAGAATCGTAACTAAATTGTCCTCTGACTTCTATCCAGTGAATAGAGCCATCTAACCAACGCAGACGATATTTGTGATGATATTCTTTCTGTTCGCGTTTGGCTTGCTGAAGTTTGGCCTTCGTTTCCACTAAATCATCGGGATGCACCCGACTTGCCCAAACTTGGTAACTGGGTTCGCATTCATACGGTTGCAGACCTAAGACGTTAAAGTGACCTGCCGACCAAACTATTTTTTTAGTTTGTAAATCCCAGTCCCATGTTCCCATGCGTCCCACCTTGAGGGCGAGTTGCAAGCGCTCTTCACTTGCTCGTAATGCCTGCTCAATCTGTTTATAATCCGTAACATCACGGGCAATATTCAGTACTGTTTTAACAGAACCATCACTAGCAAATTCCGGAACGATACGTGACTGATACCAGCGTAAACCTGTGGGAGTCGGAAAACTAAATTCAAAAGTTTTTTTCTGACCTGTGGCGAAAACCTGCTGCAAATTATTATACCAAGAGCTATAAATTTCTTCTGGCATTCCTAGTTCAGCGTTGGTTTTACCAATAAATTGCTCTGCGGGAATACCTGTGGCTGCTTCTATAGAACGGCTGACATAAAGATGGCGAAAGTCAATATCAAGACGGCTAATAATATCTGGCGCATTATCCAGGATGGCGGCTAATTCTTGTTGTTGACGCTTTAAGGCGGCGATCGCCTGTTGCTGCTCTACAATGCGTTGTTGTAACAACGTATTTTCACTACTACCGTCAGTATCATTTCCCAGACTACGAGCAATGTGTTCAATTACTTCTGAACGAGAAATTCCTCGTTTTTGAGCTTCCTCATCCAGCAATCGCCACGCTGTACTGGTAAGAGATACACTAACTCGTTGTTTTGTTTCTGAGTCCCAATTGCTAACAAACTTACCAGTGATATCGCGTTTCATGAAGATTCACCCGTATACGTACACGGTTTCTTCTATTATTCAACTGGAGTTACTCTCTAATCAGGATCTCCCTGAAGACAGAGGTTTGGGTTCAATATTTGCTGAGTAGGGCTATCTGCTGAAAGTTGCAGGGCTTCACTATCGCTCTGTGATCACGTTGGGCTGTAATCCCCAAATATTCACTCTGCCATCAAATCCCCCACTGGCGAGAATTTGCCCATCAGGACTAAAGACGACGGTACTTACCCAGTCGCTATGTCCCCGCAGTGTATTTAATAACTCACCTGTAGATAAATTCCACATTTTAATGCCATCTCTGCCCGCACTCGCTAAAGTTTGTCCATCGGGATTGATGGCGATGGCATTCACCCAATTATTGTGTGCTGTCAGGGTGCGGACTGGTGCATCAGAGTTCAAAGGCCAAATTTTAATTGTGCGATCGCGGCTGGCACTAACTAAGTTTGCCCCATCTGGCGTAAAAGATATATCTGTAACTGTCTGAGAATGTCCAGTAAATTCCCGGATTAATTCACCAGTTGTCAAGTTCCATAACTTAATCGCACCTTTGCTGTCACCACTAGCCAAAGTCTGACCATCCGGACTCATGGAGAGTGTATGAATGGAATTTTGAAATCGGACTAAAGTAGCTAGTGGGCGCTGTTGTAGCAAATCCCACATACGTATTCCGTCTAAAGCACCACTGACAAGAACGCGACTATCTGGAGATACGGCTAAAGACATCACATGACTGCTATGTCCGACAAAAGAGCGGCTAAATTGATTATTTCTCAGATTCCACAGATTAATAGTGTTGTCGGTGCTACAGCTAACTAGGGTTTGGCCATCGGGCGAAATTACCAAAGACTCGATACTAGTTTTGTGCGCTTTGTTAATATTGGCCACCCTTTTGCCTGTGGCGGGATTCCACAATCGAATTACGCCTTCGTTATCACCACCACCACTGACAAGAATTTGACTATCAGGACTAAAGGCTAGAGATTTGACGCTACCTCTGTGTCCGGGAAAGGTGTGAAGCAGTTGTGGATTGGCAATTGGGTTTCTCAGTGGGGAGTTGGGGATGATTTCCACCGCAGCATCAGCCGCATCAACGGAAAATCCTTGCCAGATAGTTATTGGTATGGCGATCGCTGCCATCCATGCCAAAATAAAAGACGGGTGACTGATAGAATTGCGCCCGCTTTTTCCCTCACTCCTCACTAGCTTTCCTCTCTTGTTCAATAGTTACACCAATCCAATTGACCTGCTACCTTAACGGCACTGGGCCGCATTTATCGCGGTGGTTTTTTCTTAGAAATCGACAGCATGGGCAGAGTCGGACTAGATGATTGAGAAGGCAAGTAATGTTGGACTACAGGCTCATCTGGCAGGGGTTGCCGTTGTTGGATACGCCACAACTTAAAGCCCAGACTGATCCCAGCTATGCCCAAGCCAAAGGCAAATAATGTCCAACTATCATCGAGTCCCCCAATCAGCGCATCTACCACACCCATCGTCATTAATACGCTGATTATGGGGTCTTTTCTATAAGCTGACTTCAAAAAACGAGGTAATACAGCATTCATCACAAATTGGTTTGTCCAGATTACCTGATGTTTAACTTGATTGAGAATAGCTTACACATTAACTACCCTGCTGATGATCACCAGCTAAAAAGTATGAGATTTTTTCAGTAGGGGCAGTTGTTTTTAACCTGCTTGCAGGCATGATGTGCAAGTTTAAGTTAACAGTAACACTGTTTTGCTATTAGGTATGGATACGGTCAAAACCAGCTAGTTGTTCCAGCTGGTTCCAACTCTTCATAATTAATAGCTTACAACTTCAAGCCGGATGCTTTATAGCAGGGCTATTTGAGACCGAGCCATGATAACACACCTTGATCGGTGACGTACTCAATTACTACCATCAATAAAAAACCAATCATGGCAGCTCGACCATTCAAGCGTTCAGCATATTCATTAAAGCCAAACTTAGGCTCTTCTAATTTGGGCGTAATCGTTGGTTGTGTTTGTGTCATTTTTTCAAAACCTTTACTCGGCAAACGGGACTTGATTAGTGAAAAGTTATGATGGGAGAGTGTCTTTACTCATAACTTCTGTAACTTTTAGGCTGATGTTAGTGCGGGAATGCCAGGATATCTGACAGGCGCTTTCCCTAAGAAAGCTATACCCACACTTTTTAACATTTTGTAATTATTCTTTATATATTGTAGAAAGACTGGGGGAATAGTCAAGGGTAAGAGTTTACAGGTTCGATAATGGAGTTAATACAGATGGCTTGGTAGTTAGCTATCCCTAATACGGAAGTGCAAGCTGAATACTGGCAGGCTAAAGTTGAACAAAAAATCATCAGAGGCGATACATGGAAATCGGCGTTCCTCAGGAAACTAAGGATCAAGAATTTCGGGTAGGCTTGAGTCCTTCTAGCGTGCGGGTACTGCGAGAAAATGGTCATGTAATCTTTGTGCAGACCCAAGCAGGTAGTGGTGCGGGATTTACCGATGAAGACTACAAAGAAGCTGGGGCAGAAATTGTTACTACACCAGAAGCAGTTTGGCATCGGGAGTTAGTTGTTAAAGTCAAAGAACCTCTAGTTAGTGAGTATAAATTTTTACAAAAAGGACAAATATTATTTACTTATCTGCATTTAGCAGCCGATCGCAATTTAACCGAGCATTTAATTGATTGTGGCACTTGTGCGATCGCCTACGAAACTGTAGAACAGCCTGGTGCTAACAAACTACCCTTGTTGACTCCCATGAGTATTATTGCTGGTCGGCTAGCAGTACAATTTGGAGCGAGATTTTTAGAACGTCAGCAAGGTGGTAGAGGCGTTCTATTAGGCGGTGTCCCTGGTGTCAAAGCAGGCAAAGTCGTAATTTTAGGCGGCGGTGTTGTTGGTACAGAAGCAGCTAAAATTGCCGTAGGCATGGGTGCGATGGTGCAAATTTTAGATGTGAATGTCGAGCGTTTATCCTATTTAGAAACCTTATTTGGCTCTAGAGTCGAACTACTTTACAGCAACTCTGCCCATATCGAAGCTGCCATCAAAGAAGCCGATTTACTCATTGGTGCTGTTTTAGTCCCAGGACGGAGAGCGCCAATACTAGTATCCCGTGAATTGGTCAAACAAATGCATCCTGGCTCAGTAATTGTGGATGTTGCAGTTGATCAAGGCGGTTGTGTGGAAACTTTACACGTGACATCCCACACTAATCCTGTATATATCGAAGAGGGTGTAGTGCATTATGGTGTGCCGAATATGCCCGGTGCAGTTCCTTGGACAGCTACCCAAGCACTTAATAACAGTACTTTACCTTATGTTGTGCAGTTGGCAAATTTAGGAATCAAGGCACTGGATGTTAACCCCGCATTAGCTAAAGGCTTGAATGTGCAGAATCATCGCTTGGTACATCCGGCTGTGCAAGAGATGTTTCCTGATTTGGTTAGTTAATCAACAAAAATCTGTAGTAAGCGTTTTAGAGCTAAAGCGCTTACTTTTAAATACTTTATTCTATCGGCCGCGATCGCGTTCTAAATCATCGATGACTTTTTGCAAATACCACTCATCTGTCATCCCCGGATGATATTCTTGTTTTTGGTCAATTAATCGTTGGGCAATTTCCCAATATCCCCCTACCATCCGTAAAAGTCGCTGACGCAGCAAATTATAGGTTTGCTGTTTTGACTCAGGGCTAAATTTCTGGATTTTTTGCAAGCTTTCTAATACTTGGTTGTAATTTTCCCAGTCTTCTTGTTCACAAAAAATACTCGCCGCTTGCTGATAATCTATGATAGCGTTTTGCATTTCTTCCAAACAAGCATAGGCGATGCCGCGATTGTAGTAAGCTTGAGCATAATCTGGATGAATTTTCAATGCTTGACTGTAATCTTGAATGGCATCTAAATAATTGCCAGATGTGCGATAGGCATTACCTCTAGCAACGTATACTAAAGCATCCTGGGGTTGAATTTTCAGTGCTTGATTAAAATCAGCCATCGCCCCTTGATGATCTCCCAATAGCGCACGGGCTTTACCTCGGTTGCGATAGACGACAGCATCGGGAAAATTTAATAATATAGCTTGATTAAAATCCGCGATCGCTTCTCGATATTTTCCCATTTTGCAGCGTACCACTCCCCGACAGCAGTAAGCTTGGGCATCTTGGGGATCAGCTTGTAATAACCAGTTTAAATCTGCGATCGCCTCTCGTATATCTCCCTTTTCGGCTTTTTCTAATAACTGTGTAAAATATGCGTTTGTAGATAATATGGGCGCACTAGTAATATTCACTGTTTGTGCTACAGGTTTTGGTGGCGGTTGTAGCTGTTTAATTTTTTCCAAACACAGACGACAATTTTCCGTATCCTGTTGTTCTAAATATAATTCTGCCGCCTTTTTAAAACTAGCGATCGCATCTTGAATAAATCCTTGTTTACGCCGTACTATCCCCCGCAGACTATGAGCAGCAGCATAATGGTAATTCAGGCGAATCGCATTATCTACATCATCTAACGCTCCCGGCAAATTTTTCAGTGTTAACCTTGCTAAACCCCGACAATAATACGCTTCTGGACTCTGGGGATACAATCTCAGAGCTTCAGTATAATCTGAGACAGCTTGGTGAATAGCACCTGAATCATAATAAGCCAAACCCCGGTGTAAAAAGGCCTCAGGAAAGTAAGGAGTCAGTTGTAAACAATGGTTAAAATCCTCAATAGCGCCTGCGTAGTCTTTTTCCTTAGCCTTAGCCAATCCCCGATGATAAAATTCATCACTCATAATTGATTCCCAACAAATCTAGCTGAGTAGCCATTTTATCGACTACTTATTACATATTAAATATTTCATCCAGAATTGGTATCAACCAAATTAAGCGGTTTTGGTAATTTCTCAAATCTGAACTCCAATATACAAGCGATACCTTTGGTCAGCTTCGCTATCGCACTTAGCAAGATACCAATAGTATTTAATTTTCAACCTTCAATATCAAGTTTCAAGTCTTGTTCTAATTGCAAGGCTTCATTTATAATTACATTTGTCAAGTTTATACTTTTCCAGTAAGTATAGTAAGCTGCTACTGGCACTGTCAATACATCACTCCAGGCCTGTTCTGCTTGATGAAAATCTTGAATTTTAGAGTCATTTCTAGAGTGTACGCTTTTATGTATAAACTCCAATTGCTGAATTTCCGTTATTGTCGGCAGTTGAGAAAGCAAACCATAATCATAGTCTCTAACAGATAGTAAATATTCATAAATCTGGCGAGACAGTCGTTTTCCAACTGGCTTTATTAAATTACAAACTAGTGCAGGAATAATATGCCAAGTTTCTGCCAATAAATATTTTTCTAATCCTGATATTTTAGCGGGAATCAATAAATCTATATTACTAATATAATCAGTTTCTACTGATAGTAACATCACATAAACAATCAACCACTGCTTCTCTATATCTTCAGCTACAGATTTATCAGGTTCTTTGACAATCATTACATAACGTGGTGGTGAGTTACCTGTCAAAAAATTTCGTGCCAAGGAGGAGTACAAAATTTGTTGCTCTTGACTAGTAAAATTTAGAGGACTTCGTACTATATAGTTTACTTGCCAAATTTCTCCAGGTTGTGGCACTTCAAAATTAAATCTGCACGCTCTATTGCATCTAATGTACGAAATTCATCAGGAATTGTATCTAATAAAGATATATTTGTCCCTGGAATATTATCATCCAAACTCTGGCACCGCTGCCGATTTTCTTTACGAACAGAATCAATAATTACACATCTAGCTACAGCAATAGCCCAGTAATAAAACTGTTGTACACTTCCTTGCTTAAACTTTCCTGCTTGAAAGGCTAAAAAAACTTTTAAATTGGCTATCTGAAAAGCATCTTCCCAAGATAAACCTGTTCCTAATGATTAGTAGAAAAAATATTGATGACTTAATGAGAAGTCATTAATTATTACTCTCATCAGTAAGTTATTATGGGTGCTAGGTCATCATCAAGTAAAACTTTTTAGTTCTCTAAATTTAGCTACTGGAAGTCCGGAAGATAACTTCATCAACTTTGGGCATGACCATGATTATAAATTTGGTTCACAAATGATGTCTAGTCTACCAACTAATGCTGTTGGCGTAATGGATAGAGGTTTTGCCGGATTAAAATTTATCCAAGAATTAGTTCAAGAAAATAAATACTTTGTTTTGCGGATAAAAAATAATTGGAAGTTAGAATTTCAGGAGCAACCTGGATTAATTAAAGTTGGTGCATCTGATGATGCTCAAGCTTATAGGGTGATTAATTTTTGTGATTTAGAAACGAAAACTGAGTTTCGATTAGTAACTAATTTACCAGCGTCAGGTGAGGCTGCCGTTAGTGACGATGAAATCAGGGATATTTATCGATTACGTTGGGGAGTTGAATTGTTGTGGAAGTTTTTAAAAATGCACTTAAAACTTGACAAGTTAATTACCAAAAATGTTAATGGTATCACCATACAAATTTACGTTAGCTTGATAGCTTATCTGATTTTACAGCTTGTATCTATTCCCGCACAATGGGGACATACGCTATTATATAAATTCCGCTATTTACAATCTTGTATGTGTCAGAAAATCAGTTATTTTCATTGGTTTGAGGAGATAATGTTATGTTGACTATTTTAGGACTTTTAGAGTTAGTCTATCTAAGAATGTAAAGTTTTGTATCAGCTTTCAACATTTCTGGGTGTAGTACTCATGTGGATTTTCGGAAATCCCAGGCTTTTCAAAGTCAGCCTGGTGCAATGGCCGCTTGGCTGCGTCAAGGAGAAATTGAAGCTGCTGAAATTCCTTGTGCTATCTATGATGAGAATAAGTTCAGGGAGGCACTGCTACAAGTCCGCGCTTTAACGATGAAACCACCAGAGGTTTTTCAACCAGAATTAGTGCAACTGTGTGCTGAAACAGGTGTGGCTGTCGTTTTTATACCGGAACTTCCCAAGACAAGAGCTAGTGGAGCAACACGCTGGTTAAATTCTCATAAAGCGCTGATTCAACTCAGCCTGCGGCATAAAACTGATGACCATCTATGGTTTGCTTTCTTCCACGAATCTGGTCATATTCTGCTGCATGGTAAGCGTGATGTATTCCTGGAAGGCAAAGGTGTTGCTGCTGTTGAGGATTTAGAAAAGGAGGAAGAAGCAAACAAATTCGCTGCGAACATACTTATCCCTCCTATTAAGTTCAAGCGATTTCTAGCATCAGGTCAACAACGCACTAAAGTGGGCATTGAGCAGTTTGCTGCTGAAATTGGCATTGCACCGGGGATTGTAGTTGGCAGACTTCAGCATGATGGAATTTTACCGCTTAGTCATTGCAACCACCTAAAGCGCCGATTTGAGTGGGTCTCGGATGATAAAGAAAGTTAGTTGGGGTTTTTTATACAAACCCTCGAAAAGGGGATTAGGGATTCTAGGCATCACCGTGCCAAAAAAGGTTTTTTGTACGCTAAGAAAAATTATGAGCTACGACCGAGCAGAGTTGTTGCGCGGTCTTGGCTATCCAAATGCTTTCTACAACTGGCTTTGAGATGCAAAGTAAGAAACGTAATCATCAACGTTTCTTAAACCGAACTTCTAGTTGCTTCTCTATCTAATGAAATATTACCTCAGAAAGGCAGGGCAGAAACTATTGCTGTACAAGGATTACAGCCAAGCGCGTACAATTTTTCCGTTTTGGCACGGTGATGCCAAGTATAATTTGCTTTTGTTGTTATCCCTCAAATTCCGTTTCCTTCATTTCTCTGCGTCCTTGGCGTCTTGGCGGTTTAATAAAAATGAAAATTAGAACCATCACCACTGGAATATCACTTCCGTCCCCTAAAGCCACTGATAAAATTAAACAAGCCCACGAATTTAACCAGCAAGCAAAATCAATCTTTGAACAACAGGGATACGCAGTTCAAACCACCAGAATCACTACTAATTCTTGGGAAGAATATCTATCAGACTTTTCAAAAATTGAGATTATTAACAAAATTCAAAATTTAGAACAAATCTGTCAAAATTTAGATATTAATTTTTTCAATATCGGTCATGCCAGCACACCAGAAGCCATAGCCTTAATTCCTGATATTAACAAACATACATCAATTATTTACTGTTCCAGCCAAATCGGTGACCAACAAACAGGTATTAACTGGAAAAATGCTTGGGAATCAGCCAAAAGTATCCAACGTATTGCCCAAGAAACCGAAAATGGTTATGGTAACTTTCGTTATTGTGCATGGGCAAATTGTCAACCAGATATTCCCTTTTTCCCAACTTCATACCATTGCGGTGAAATATCCTTTGCCATTGGTTTAGAATTAGGTGAATTAGTCACTCAGGCATTTACCCAAACCGATAATATTCAGGATGCCGAACAAAAACTACAATCGATATTAGCAGTGGAACTAGAAATAATTGCCAAAATTGCCACAGAAATATCCTCAAAATTTATCATTAATTATCATGGTATTGACACATCTCTCGCACCATCTTTAGATAAAAAAAATAGTATTACCTTTGCTTATGAACAATTAATGAACGGTAAATTTGGACATCCAGGAACCTTAGCTATTTCTGGAATGTTAACGCGTGTATTAAAAAACGTATCTGTAAAAACTTGCGGCTACTCTGGTTTAATGCTTCCAGTATGCGAAGATGTTGGGTTAGCCACAAGAGCAAATGAAAAAACCTATAATCTGACTAATTTATTATTATATTCAGCAGTGTGTGGCTGTGGACTAGATACAGTTCCCATTCCCGGCGATATTACAATTGACAAAATTGCTGGCATATTGATAGATTTGGCAACTTTAGCTATTAAACTCAATAAACCCTTATCAGCAAGATTATTTCCCATCCCTGATAAAAAAGCTGGGGAAATGACTACATTCAATTCCCCATATCTTGTAGATTGTCAAATTTTTGCAGTAGATTAACTTAATAATCAATCAATAAACTAGGAGAAGTCAGCACAAAAACATCTCTGATTCCCTGTCCCTCTACTTGTGGTTTTATGGGAGTAGTAAAGTGAAAAAATTCATGGTCATTAACTAATAAAAGTTCTCCTGGATTTAAAACCTTACTAAACACAGGCTTTTCTTTTTTAGCCGTATATAAATGAGTTTCTCCGCCTTGAATATTCTCTCGATTCACCGAAAAAATACCAATAAAATCAGTACCATCTTGATGGATGCCTTCAGGCGCAGGATTACCCAAATTATGAGGAGAACAGATAGTTCTAATTTGATGAACTCCAATTTCAGCCTCAGGATGTAGTTTGCAAGAATCACTAAATGCTAAAACCAGATGTTTAAAACTCTCAAGTTCTATAAGTCCATCATCTAACTCAGAAAACTCTCGTTTAATATCACCTAATAGGGGATTGTAATCTTTACCTTGAAACAAGTAGCCATGAGGTAGTTTAATTAACTTATCCCCTGAAGCTATAAACCGAGATAATCTTCGCAAACGATAATTACCTTTGATGTAAGGATCAACAGGTAGATTATGAAAAAAAGACTTGAAATTTTCTGGATTTAAAGAATTGACCTTTCGTAGAGTAAACAAAAAGGCATATTCTAATTCCGTTGATTCCCATACTTGTTGCATAGGATTTACCTACTTCCAAATTTCAATTCTCGTCCAAGTATCTGGATGAGAGGCTTATATCACCGAGTATATGCGACTTTTTATTAAATTGTCGTCAAATTGACTACAGAAATTGACAAATTGTGATATGTGAGTTAGTCACCTGGAGAAAGATATTTGCAGATGGGGGCAAATGGGTGAACAATCAACGTATATTTACTCACAGTAAACAAATTTGATCATGACTGACTGGCTTTACCGCTACCCACCCTTATATTCGGGAATCCTTCTGAAGCGCTACAAGCGCTTTTTTGCTGATATTCAACTTGATTCCGGCGAAATAGTCACAGCACACTGTCCTAACACCGGCCCCATGACAGGCGTTTCCACTCTTGGGAGTGCAGTACAGGTTTCCAAAAGTGATAATCTCCAGCGCAAATTAGCCTACACCCTAGAATTAATTCAGGTACACGACAACGAACCAACCTGGGTAGGGATAAATACAGTTTTACCTAATAAAATAGTCAAACTAGCTTTAGCTAAATACCTCTTCCCCAAATTAGGGGACTATAGCCAAATTAAAGGCGAAGTG
This sequence comes from Nostoc sp. CCY0012, assembly GCF_963920855.1. Lineage (NCBI taxonomy): Bacteria > Bacillati > Cyanobacteriota > Cyanophyceae > Nostocales > Nostocaceae > Nostoc > Nostoc sp. CCY0012. The sequence goes on from NZ_CAWUDM010000077.1 coordinate 15,060, forward strand.
GTGTATGGACAAGATAAAAAAAGCCGTGTGGACTTTTACCTCACAGGTAGTACAGAACAACCGCCAATTTATCTAGAAGTTAAAAATACAACTTGGGCCCAAGGAACCTTAGCAGTATTCCCCGACACCGAAACCACAAGAGGACAAAAACACCTACGCGAACTCACAGCGCTTCTACCCCAAACACGGGCCGTTATGTTGTACTTCATTAACCGAGGTGATTGTACTGAGTTTGCCCCTGGTGATATTACAGACCCAGTATATGGTAAACTCTTAAGAAGTGCGATCGCCCTTGGTTTAGAAGTCCTACCATGCCGTTTTCACGTTTCTCCAGAAGGCATACGCTACATAGGTTTAGCAAAACTCAAAATATAATCTACACTTTTTGCGTACCTCTGCGTTAAAAACAATGATAATTCTCATCATGGGTGTCTCCGGTTCGGGAAAAACCACCGTCGGGCAACTACTAGCCGATACATTAAACTGGGAATTTAAAGACGCTGACGATTTTCACTCAGTAGACAACATCGAAAAAATGCTCCTGGGTATCCCCCTCAATGATACTGACAGAAAACCCTGGCTCAAAGACTTGCAAACTGCGATCGCCTTATGGTTAAAAGAAAATCAAAATGTAGTCTTAGCCTGTTCAGCCCTCAAAGCTAATTATCGCCAATACCTGCTACTAGATAACGAAGGCATCCAGATAGTTTATCTCCAAGGTAGTTTAGACGTCCTGCAAAAAAGACTGTTAAAGCGCCAAAATCACTTTATGTCAGAAAAACTCCTCAACAGCCAATTAGATACCCTTGAGGAGCCTGATGATGCTATATGTGTAGATATTTCTCAACCACCCCAGTTAATCGTACAGAACATCAGAAAAGCCCTAGAAGTTTAATCCCAATTCCTAATTCCCCACTCCCCACTCCCTACTCCCTTCCTATTGATGTGAAGACAAAAAAGCATCCATTTCCGCAGCCGTGGGTTGAGAAGCGATCGCACCTGGTTTAATAGTAGTCAGTGCGCCCACAGCATTAGCGTAAGCAACAACAGTTTTGGCTATTTCTGCATCCTGTAAGCCTTGAATCCCATGTTGACTTAGCTGATGGATAAATCCTGCTAAAAAGCTATCTCCAGCGCCAGTAGTATCTACAACCTCTATGGGATAAGAAGGTAAATTGCCTTCGTTTTCACCTAAACAATAAGCACAACCATGTTCCCCATCTGTCACCAGCACCCCATCAATAGAATCCATGCGGTAAGTAATAGCGCCAGGGTCTGTAGTATCAAATAGCCATTCCGCTTCTTCTCTGGAGAGTTTAAGAAAATCAACGCGCTTCAAGATTGCTTGGATTTTTTCACGCGCGATATTGGCATCTTGCCAAAATACAGGACGCCAGTTGACATCCAAAATAATCTTCAAGTCGTATTGTTCTGCTAATTCTAAGGCGCGATAGATTGCTTTTTCGCTTTCTGGATAGGCTAATTCCAAAGTACCCAAAACCAAAAAGTCTGCCTCTTGAAACAGTAAAGGGGGTAATTTATGAGCTTGCAAACGGGTATCGGCAAATTCTGAGGTGTCATACTTACCAAATCCGGCAAAATTGCGATCGCCTGCCAGATCCCGCACCACATAAACTTGCCTTGTTGGTGCTGTAGGATGACGTTGCACCCCTGTCGTCTCTACACCAACATCTTCTAATAGCTTGACTAATGTATTTCCTGGTTCATCTTCACCAACGGCCCCGATAAAACCTGAGGATGTTCCCAACTTTACCAAAGCACAGGCTACGTTAGCTGGCGCACCACCTGGGTAGGGAGTCCAGGACTTCACTTCTTCTAGCTTGAGTCCCAATTGATCAGCTAAACAATCGAACAAAATTTCACCAAGGCATAAAACACGGGGATTACTCATTTCATTTCAGAATCTGATATTTTCGCTTTCGAGTTAGTAATTCTAGTATAAAATCTACAACAATCTTGACTTATCTGTCGCCAGTCTTAAATAGAACAAACTGGCACTTTTTGCTACTATCGTCAGACACATCTCTAGTTAATATATAGTAATTAAACGTAATTTATTTAATTTCAAGTAATAAAGAATACTAAATTTCGTATGTATTATGCATGGCAGTGCAAATATAAAGAAAATATAGTCAATCGCATTACTGTTATTACTGGAAACCCGCTCAACAAAAGAATCTTCTAGAATTAAAAAGAGCGATTAAGTACATATACCAACGGAGGATAGAAAAAGTCATGGCTGGTGGCGAGTCTCAGACCCCTGTTAGTCTGTCAGACAGAGAACTGCAAATTATCGACTTAGTGGCCACTGGCTTAACTAACCAAGAGATTGCAGTCAAACTGGAAATTAGTAAACGAACAGTTGATAACCATATCAGCAATATCCTCACGAAAACCCAAACGGAAAACCGAGTAGCTCTTGTCCGCTGGGCTTTGCAGTGGGGTAAAGTCTGCTTGAATGACGTCAATTGCTGTCTTCTACCCAACCAAACCGATTAGACAATTGGTTGTCGATGGCGTGTAGTAAACAATATCGATATCGATAACGTCTAGTAACACGATTAGTTTTACTCGTTGCTCTTCTGATCACGCCTTTATTTTCATGTGAATCTTTAGCGTAAGTTCTCATTGACGTCTAAATCAAGTAACACAGATTATCACCTGTTGGTTATCGTGCAAGGCTGCTCCCCGCCTCTAGTACAGTTAACATGACTGTACTAGGGGTTCAACTGTTGACACTGCTCCAATCACTCCACCTCAAGTGGTTAATGGTAATTCAAAAACAGACGCAAACATTATAGATGAAGGCTCTGCTCAATAAAACTTTGTAATCACTGACCTATTTGATACACTCAGCAACTCTTTGTGTAAGTATCAAGTAGATTGATGATGAAGAAAGATACTCGAATTGTTGCAATACATTAACGGTATTCAAGTTTGGTAAATATACTTTCCACTTGTATAGGCGAATGCTACATTAAGAACAAGGTACGAAAAGGTTAAAAGTTACTTAACTTTAACCCAACACCTAAAGATTAGAGCCTGTACCTCCCGCTCTAGTATGCTCGCAATCATGATTAATTTTTAGCATCCTCTGAAGTTGTTTCACCTTGAGTTTATTGATTATTTGGAGGTTTTTGAACTTACAGCGAGAAATATATGTCTATTGGAATCAAGGATGCTTTATTTTGACACCAAAGATTGCGAATATTGTCCACCTTAGTTGAGTTATTTTCCTCTGTTTTCTCAATTTTCTCGAACGATTGCATGTTTAATAAGCCGCCATTAAGTTACTGATACTTTCCCATCGTGACTTGTGGCGGTTTATAATTGGTATTTAAAGCAAATTTGCACGAAATAACTAATAACTATTAATTAACTAATTAAAGTAATTACAGTAACTTCAGGGGGGCAAAATAAGCGCCCTGGACGATAAGTTCCTAAACCACGATTCACATATAACTGATTATGGGAAACTTGGTGAAACCCTTTTGCCCACTCCCAATATCGCACTACTTTAGAACAATCTCCCAGTAAAAAGGGTACCCAACGCCGCAGTTTTTTGGGAAGTTGTTTGAGGAGCTTTTTATAATAAAGAACTACAGGGCCAATTCCTGGTATCACAATATGACCTCCGTGGGTATGTCCAGATAGTTGCAAATCTACTCGCCATTTTTCCAATATCTTGGCAGTATCTGGGTTATGAGATAGAACAATGCGGGGTGTACCAGAATAGAGTTGGTTCATTACGGGTGCGGGGTTGAATTCCCGTGACCAATAATCAGCTAATCCTACTATTGGTAACTCTTGTCCTAGAGGATGGGCGATTTCATTCCACAGGACGTGAACGCCAATTCTAGTTAAAGCAGACGTAACTTCGGCTTGTGAGTGGTTGTAATGTATATCATGGTTACCAAGTACGGCATAAATGCCACAACGACTTTGTAAATGTTTAAGTCGCAATGCTAGTTGGTGGATGGGTGTGGGATCATCGGTGACATAATCGCCGGTTAATACAATTAAATCAGGTTCGGCTTCATTAGTAGCTGCGATCGCCTGTGCTAATAATTCTTCAGACAGCCGCAACCCATCGTAGTGAAAATCTGACAATTGCACTAGTTTTGTCCCTTGCAAAGATTGTGGCAGATCCGCAATCTTAACCGTTAATTCATCTATACTTAAACGTCCCGTAAACAACCAATGCATAGTGCAACAGAGACTCCTCATACCAGCGTTTACAGCTTACCAAAAATCAAAATACATCTTGAATCAAAACCCAAATTTCCGGCTAATTTATTCACCTTGCAGGGTAATTACTGTAACTTCAGGTGGACAAAATAAACGTCCGGGTAGATAAGTTCCCAACCCCCGATTGACATATAATTGATTATTTCCTACTTTATGTAGCCCTTGCGCCCATTCCCAATGGGAGATTACAAGGGATTTTCTTCGCAGACAAGGAAAGCGACGGCGCACTTTTGTGGGAATATTTTGCATAATTTTTTTATGACAAAGTAGCATCGGCCCGAATCCGGGAAAGATAATTTGACCCCCGTGAGTATGACCAGATAATTGCAAATCTATCCGCCATGCTTGCAAAAACTCCGCAGTATCAGGGTTGTGAGATAAAACTATTCGGGGTGTGTCAGGGTCGAGTTGATTCATCAGTGATGCAGGATGATATTCTCGTGAGTAACGATCTGCTAGTCCTACCAATGGTAATTCTTTTCCCCAAGGATAAGCAATTTCATTCCACAGGACGTGAATCCCGATGCTAGTTAGGGAATTGGTAATTTCGCTTCTTGAGTGTTTGTAATAGAGATCATGATTACCCAGTACCGCATAAATACCAGCCTGACTTTGTAGCTGTTTGAGTCGTAAAGCTAGGGTGTGAATCGGTTCTGGATCTGTGGTTACATAATCACCAGTCAATAAAACTAAATCTGGGTTGAACTTATTGCTAGCTGCGATCGCCTTTGCTAACATTGCTTCCGACAGTCGCAAACCATCATAGTGAAAGTCCGACATCTGCACCAATTTTTTACCTTGTAATGATGCAGGCAAACCCGCAATCTTAACCGTTAATTGCTCTATACTCAACGGCCCAGATAACAACGAGTGCATAACGTGTTTAGTAAACTCCGATTATAGAGCTTATAGCTTAACGAAAATTCATCCTCATAACTGTTGCCAGCTAATGAAATTCTTGAAAAATTCATGAAGGGCTGTAGATATGTTTTCAGAAGGTGCATTATTATTACCTCCTTACTTACCTACCTATCTGAAAAACCCGATCAGCTGTCAAATTTAAATCTGGGAATGTTGGTGATTGAATCAGTGAGTTTTGCCGAAACCGACTAACTTGATACTCACCTTCAATCAACGGGTAGATAGAGATAGTCGGCTGTTTAGGGTTACCGATAAACGCCCTTCCGCCCAATGCGGCGTAATCTACAATCCAATATTCGGGAATGCCCATTTCCTCATAATCAGCCAGTTTTTTGTGATAATCATCACGCCAATTAGTGCTGACTACTTCAACAATCAACTTCACGCTCGTAGCATTCTCAATAATTGACTCGCGATCCCAACGGGTTTCGCTAGCTAAAGCTTGCTGATCTAAAACAATGATATCTGGCTCGTAGCCAGAATTTTCGTTGCTAGTTTTGACAATCGATTCTCTAGGAATTGTCCAAATACCGCGTTTACCCATGTGGATGATGGTTAGGAGCAATTCTTCTATCAGAAAACCAGTCACATTTGAATGCTTTCCAGTCGGCTTGGGCATCTCGATAACTATTCCATCATGTAGTTCATAGCGTACCTCTGAGTTTTCTGGTAGCCAATCAATAAATTCATCAAAAGTTACTTGTTTGGTTAAGGCTTGAGTCATAAATTTATACTCGTGTTGATTGACTGGATTGCGGCCCTATCTTAAATCGAGTTTAGCTTTATTTTTTCGTCCACTCTATTATCGATAAATTCATCTGCAATACTCAGTAATTCAATAACTGAATTTTTTTACTCAAAAAAATACATAAAAATACTATTAAAAAAGCCACTTCAGCTAACAAAAATGCTCCTACCGATGATATGCCAATTTGCTTCATTAACAAAGAAACCATCGCAGTACCACCAGCACTACCACCAAAATATAATCCAGTACCTAAACCTGCCTGAAGTGGATGTATTTTACTCAATACTAAAGGAATTATACTAATTAAAACTATACTCAAACTGACGCCAAAAGCCAGTATTAATCCGACAACTATAATATTGTGATCATTTAACAAAGTCAGCCCCATTAAGCCTGTCATTGTCCCGACACCCAGTAACATAGACTTATTTGCACCCAGTTCCGTCGTCCATTCGCTCACAGGAATAGAAGCGATCGCAGACACCAAAAGTATTTCAGCAGTAATAAAATCTACCTTCAGTCCCGGTAGTTGAGTTTGCAATTCTTGGGGAAATATCGATAGTAGTAGATTCACTTCAAAGCCTGTAGCCAAACCAATGACAAAAATCAAAATTAACAACACCGTGGGAGTTTTAGCAGATGGATCTTGATTTAAAGTCAAGACATTAAAAGATTGCTGGGGAGTGAACAACCGCAACATGTATGCGCCCAAAATTAAGGCGATCGCTCCCATCAGAAAAGTAATCGAAGCCCCCATACTGTAAAGTAAAGTATCCCACATCACACCAATGGCCCCCACTAATCCCAACACAAACACCAGAATGGCATTAGCTTGGGGTAATTCTGTCAGCGGTGCGAATTGGGTTAACAGTGCGATCGCCGGGCCACGAAAAATAATCGTGGCGATTACCCAAGCCGTCATCAACACTGGAAAGATCCAACGTATACCTACAGGTAGATTCCTTTCCACTAATAACGAGACAGTGACAAAAATCAAACCTGCTAACACCACCCCCATACTAATCATGGGCAAACGGCTGCCTAAACGCTGTTGGAGGCGATCGGAAAGTCTGCCAATCAAAGGTTCAATAATTGCTACTAGTAAGCCTTGCACGATTCCCAGCCAACCCGCTAGTTCAACAAAATCTAGTTCCTGTAAAATTATCGGCTGATAAAAACCGTATGCCATCCAACTGAGGATAATTGCTGCCAATAAAGCAGCTAATCCCCAAACTTGTCGCCATAAGATTTCAGGACGAGTATTGAAAGAGTTCACCATGATTTGCCTTACTCTCTTTGATCGGTGAAGTTATTGTATGACAAATGCTAAGAGTCAAATAGCATTAAAAAATGCATAATTTTTAAATTTAGCCAACAGTACTTTGTAGACAACAAAACAACACAAATAAAATTATACTAATGAAGTATATGTATGATTTTTGTTGGTATTATTCAAAACATCCAAACCTTGATAGATACTACAAAATGCTGGTTTTATAATATTCTGGCATTTAAGGATATGAACTGGAAATAGCTGATATTTAGTCGCATTAATTTAAGTAAGCGATCGCCACTACAGTAAATTGCAATTCCCTGGCAATTACGACCTATTTTATTTGTTAGTTAATGAGTTGTATATGCAAATTAGATATTTATTCCCTATGACAGATTACATCTGATCAACTGTTCATAATCAACTAATTTTATATATAAATCTGGTCAGCGAAACTCAGAAAATTATCAAAAAAAATATCCCATCACTCGTAGGCAAAGTGGAGCAAAAGACATCCTGAAATAAGTCTTTTAGTTTAATTTTGACTTTTAAATCTGTTTTTGGCAAAAAAGACTGATTTTATCTAAATTTTCCAGTATAATGCTTTCCTTTAACTTGTATTCAGTCTCTAGGACAATCAAATTAGCTATAACTTATCAAACACTCTGATGTAACTAATTCCATAATATTCAGGTCAAATTATGTAACATATATAACTTTTTATTTTATACACAATGCCCTAGAATGAGATTTTAATTAGTCCGGGAATCGCTATAAAGCTACCTATAGCTGAAATATCTTGTATTTTTGGTTACAAAAATGCATTCTTGTATACTGTGTATTTTCAAGACTATAAATTTACATCTCACATTGGGGATCGCTAATCTGAATACTAACAATCAATAAGTTAATGGAATACTATTTTTATATTTTCTTTGTTATTTTGTATTTAACGGGACAATTATTTTGTATTGAGTGAGTTTTAATATTAAATAAGCGGACTATTTACCAGCAATTTCTATGCAAATTACTCACTCGGTGCTTGTCCTTTTTGCATTTCTAAGCACAATACAAATTCCCAACATAGATTGCATGGTAATACTCAAGATTTGCGAAAGTTGATCAATACAAGGTAAGCCTTGCTTAGAACTATGCTCAAAACAGATAAACAGCATATTATTCTACCTGCTTTTATTAAAAATTCAGAAGTAGGAAATAACCATTCAATAGGCAGTAAAAGCCAATTAGTTAAACCTAAATGTGATTTTTTGCAACCCTTACGAAACAGGCTCGACAAAATCGAAATTTCAAATCGTAAGTTCGCTCACTTTATTGCTAAATTAATTCCGGCTCAGTGTCCCTTCGAGCGAGAGGTAATACTATTTGGTCGCAAAATAGCTCACATTCCACCCATGTGTAAGCTCAATCCACTTTACGATCAATTTGTCGGCTTGCGTTTTCGCGCTTTGTGTTATTTAGTAGATCAGTGTGGAGAGGATATTCAATCCTACTGCTAAACATCAACTGAGAAAACACGGCATGGAAATTACAATTGAGCATCAACCCAGTCAAGAACGTCTCAGCCAGTTAGGTGTTTTGAAATGGGATATTTGGCAAAAAGAAGTCTCCAAATTCCCCTGGACGTATGATACTCAAGAAATTTGTTATTTTTTGCTAGGTAATGTCATTGTTACACCTGATGGTGGACAACCAGTGAAAATGGGTAAAGGTGATTTAGTAACTTTTCCCGCTGGCCTGTCTTGTACATGGGAAATTACAAGCGACGTCAAAAAACATTATTGCTTTGGTTAGTTATTTCAGATATTGCGCCTGGAAATGTAAAATGTTAAAACCATACCTAGGTGCAAGAGGAATCATCTGTTCGAGATCAAAACCAAAACCAATAGCGTTGTCTTGCTCTAACAATGTTAGGTAATAGAGCATACTTTTGGTTAGCTCATGCATGGGGTGTCTGCGGTTGCTCAGAGACTATGAGTTAACGTGAGTTCGACGGAACTAAAAAATCGCACGAGGTATTCCAGTAAAATCTTTTGGGTAAACCTCACTCGACGGTTTTTAGACAAATAGGTATAAAGGTCACTAAGAAATTTAATAGCTTACCATAGCTTACGTGGCATAGTTATAGAAGGTAATTTTCTATTTGATATGTATAAAAACCCTCCAAAGCAGATGAAAACAGAGCTTGTCAACAAGCTTTAGATGATTTCGGCATCACAGAATTACTATCTATTTCTCTAATTGCTTCTCCATCTGTGCCTTGGTAAATGCGATCGCCAAAGTGAAACTCTCCCCCAGTTATGTGTCCAATATTATTGTTGAACTTACCATTTTCGGATACTGACTGTAAGATTCCATCAACTATTGTGAGCGATCGCCTGAGTTCTTCAATATCCGCCTCAGTCTGATTACCCTTCAGAATGCGGTCAATAATGTCACTCAGATCATCATGGTTAGCCACATTATTCTCTCCTCGCTATCCAATATCCTATTTTTGATTCTCCTTGTAACGCAAAAGCCATTTTCCCAATTTCTTGATGTTTACCATTTTCTGTATCTCTGGTAACAAAAAATGCAAATTTTAATAAAAAAACTCTAATTTTCTCTCATTATATGAAGTTAAATTTTAGCTTTTTTAAAGATATTTAGCGGTTATTGCTGAATAGGATTCAAAAAATGATACATATTATTTATCAATTGAAATTAGTAAAAATTATTGCTAATTCATGACCATATTTTAAATTTAACTGCTAGTGTCCAACTGGAGGAAGTTTTGAACAGAGCCAGTAAAGTAGAAGGGATTCTCAACGCGTGGTTAGAATTCATTGCTTTAGTAGATTTGAATAATGCTACAGTTCCAGGCGATGAAGCAGTGTTGAGTGATATAGAGCTAGATAGAAATTATGTAAAAATTACTAAAAATACTTTTTCTGACCTCAAAGAGAAAATCAACGCTATGAATGGGAAGATAAAGCATCAGACTTAACGCAGGAATTATATATAATATTGCCCTCTCAAGAAGCAGAGATAGAGGTATTAAAATCAAAAATTGATACATACATTGAAACAATAAAAGGGTTAGAAATTCAGGCATTTGAAATAGAAAAAGGCATTAAAATTAATTCAAAAGCAATTCTCATGCAAGCCCCATCAGTATGGGAGGAAAAAAATTCACAAGTACCATTTTTGACCAAAACAGGAAGGGCGATCGCCAGCTTATGGCAAACTGCTAATGGTCGGTTGAAATTGTTTTACCTCTCCAGTTATCTAATTTCTTTTACGGTGCTGGCAACCAGGGTAAATCAGCACTTCATGTCATTAGTGCCTGGGCAAGTGAACAACATCTGGTGTTAGCACAGATGAAAGTCGAGGATAAATCCAATGAAATTACGGCAATTCCCGCATTATTAGAGTTACTAGATATCACCGGCGCTATCATCACCATTGATGCAATGGGGACACAAACTGAAATTGCCAAACAGATTATCGCCAAAAAAGCTGATTATGTTCTGGCACTGAAAGCCAACCATCCCACGCTCTATTCTCAAGTCAAAGAATGGTTTGACACTGCGCTTGCACAGCAATTTTCGGGGATTAATGTTAGTTATGACAAACGTATTGAAAAAGGACATCACCGCACCGAAATTCGTGAAGTTTGGACTGTCCCTGTGACGGCGATTGATGAACTTTATCAACCTAAATTATGGGCAGGACTCCAAAGCGTGGTTATGGTCGTCCGCGTGCGTCACCTTTGGAATAAAACTACCCGTGAAGTTCAGTTTTATCTCACCTCTTTAAAAAGTGATGCTCAATTTATCGGCCGGGCTATCCGAAAACATTGGGGCATTGAAAACCAGGCTCATTGGACCCTTGATTGTACTTTTGCAGAAGATGCTTGTCGCATTCGTTCTTTCCACAGTCCTCAAAACTTTTCTCTTTTACGACGCTTTGCTCTCAATGCTCTTAACCTTGAACAGTCCTACAAACGTAGTCTTCGTCAAAAAATGAAACGCACTGCTATGGATAACAATTATATGATTCAGGTTCTCTGTTGTTTCATTGACAATACTTTAGATTCTTCTGATTCCTTGTGTCAAGCCTGATTGAGATGCTCTTACCCTGCCTGCCAGCACCGTAAAAGAAATTAGATAACTGGAGAGGTAAAACAATTTCAACCGACCATTAGCAGTTTGCCATAAGCTGGCGATCGCCCTTCCTGTTTTGGTCAAAAATGGTACTTGTGAATTTTTTTCCTCCCATACTGATGGGGCTTGCATGAGAATTGCTTTTGAATTAATTTTAATGCCTTTTTTTTAATGCCTTTTTCTATTTCAAATGCCTGAATTTCTAACCCTTTTATTGTTTCAATGTATGTATCAATTTTTGATTTTAATACCTCTATCTCTGCTTCTTGAGAGGGCAATATTATATATAATTCCTGCGTTAAGTCTGATGCTTTATCTTCCCATTCATAGCGTTGATTACTATCTTCTAAACCTGACATCAAATTTTGCATTTTTTCTAACTGTATTTTAATTTGGATATAAGTATTAATTTGTTGGGATAGTTTATCTAGAAGTTTTTGTAGTTCATTAGGTGTTGAGAGAACAGGGGCATTTTGTAAAACTTGGTCTAAATCTCTTGCTATTGCTTGAATATAAAAAATAGATGTGTTTTTTAGATCATCTTGATTGAGGCGTTGAACAAGTTGATCATAATAATGAAACTGGATCAGCCAATTAGGGCGTTGATTTATCCACTTATGCCAAACTTCTTTGGTATTATTCAAGGCTGTTTGTGCTTCAACAATTTGTTTAGCATCACGCGCTTGTTTAGCAACATTGAGATACATATCAGCCCGTAACCAAAATGAGCGTGCTTCTGTTTTGTCAGAGTCAATTTGGATATGCAAATTCTCTAATTTAACTGTCACTTCATCATTTAACTTACCTTGGTTACTGTAGGCAGAAACGACCATGCCTATGATAATTCCTAATATTAATATGGTCAGAGGTAATGGCCACGGGTCTTTGAGTCTGACAATCACAGGAATAGTTTTTCCACCTCCCTCATAAGTCAATGCTATTTCACCTGTAAACTCTCCACTACGAGCATTCTGGAAATTAAATTGAATTGGCAAGCTCATCAATTCTTGTGGATTAATTTGAGTAGGCGATGATGCGATTGTAATTGTCCCTGCTGGTAAAACAGAACTATTATCAGCACTCAATAAATCTAAAGTGACCATTTTAACATTACTTACTTTCTCAATTGACCATAGTGTAATTGTGCGGGTCAAGCTTTCTCCTCTGGTTGCGTTGATTGTAATGGCTTTAGGGTTAGTTATAATCTCTGCTTGAGCCACAGACGGATATTTTCTTGAAATCATCAATGATAAAAATAGTATTTTTAGAATATTAAAAGAGCTAATTTTCATAAATGAAGATAAGTGCTAAATTATAGCCACACTACCTAATACCTAATCAAAAGTGAACTCACTCTTTAGCCAAGGTCATGCCTGTATTGTTGGGGTTGGTGGTGATTTACCCAACACCGTAGATGATGCTGTCGGTCTTGCCAACATCCTCAAAGACCCGGAACGCTGTGCTTATTCACCTGAACAGGTACATTTATTGACTAAGGAACAGGCAAACCGAGATGGAATCCTTGCCGCTTTAGACCAATTAGCTAAATCAACTACACCTGATTCCACGGTAATTGTCTATTTTTCTGGGCATGGCTATCAAGTCAATAGTCCCATCGGTGAAGCGTATTACCTGATGCCTTTTGGTTATGACCAGAGTAAATTATATAAAAGTGCCATTAGTGGTATGGAGTTCATCACTAAACTTCAGGCAATTTCTGCCAAAAAGCTGTTAGTATTACTGGACTGTTGCCATGCCGGTGGCTTAGGCGATACATCAACACTAGGCTATGAAGCCGAAAAAGCACCACTTCCACCAGAGGCGCAAGCTTTATTTAATCAAGGTAAAGGACGAGTTGCGATCGCCTCCTCCCAAGCTGAGGAAAAATCTTTTGCAGGTAGACCCTATAGTGCTTTTACGCTGGCTTTAATTGAAGCTTTAGCAGGTAAAGGTGCTTCCCAAAAAGATGGTTATGTGCGGGTTGCAGATTTAGCCATGTATGCGCGTGAGGTAGTACCGAGAAGAACACGCGATCGCCAGCATCCTATTTTAAATTTTGAGCAAGCGGATAACTTTGTTTTGGCATACTATGCAGGCGGTGAAACTGAACCGAAAGGATTGCCATTTGAAGGTGAACCAGAGATTGAGCCTGAACCTGGGGATTTTAATAAGCAAGGTACTAATAACCAAATCACCCAGAATGTACAGCAGCGTGGAAAATACAACATCAACATTGGTCAAGCTAATGGCTTGCGGATTGGAGACGGTAATTAAGCTTAACGGGTGACAAGGCAGTTGAAGATGAGATGTGGCAACAATTTGAGA
>NZ_CAWUDM010000078.1:0-28652 GCF_963920855.1 Nostoc sp. CCY0012
TGGTAGGTGTTTTTCAGTTTACCTCCAAACAACACCAATTAGATAGCTAGGGGATTTACCCCTGAAAGTACTGGCATAGGAAGCGACTGACGGCAAGGTATGGGTGAGTTACAACGATCCTAATTACTTAAAACAGCGATTTTCTCTCTCGGATGAGTTGGTGAAAAATATCGCTATCATTGCACCTTTAATCAATGAAGCACTTAGTTCAGTCGATCACAAATAAGTCGCAGAATTAGCACGCGATGGCGCAAAGCGCCCGCCCAAAAGGTGATCGCACCTTGGCGTTTTTGAAACAGCATTGTAGTGGCAATCGAGTAATGTCAAACTCATTAATTTTACAACACTCATGAAAACATTTGCGTTCTTCCTGGCTCTGCCAATCAGTATCTTAGCTAATTTTTCCTTAAGAGCTTCTGCTGATTCTACTGCTGGCATCATCCTGAGTACACAATGCCAGGGTGGGTACAACATCAATATTTGGCAGAATTATACGAACGGTGAACTGCTTTATCGCGCAACCAGTGCCAACGGTAATTTAAGTTTGGGTAAAGGAACTAACCAAGCAACAGAAGGTGTTCGAGTGTATAAGTTTCGGAATGGAATTTATGAATATTGGGTATGGGATGGCACGTTAGATAACCCACAGTCTGGAACTTTAGAGGTGTATAAAAACAACCGTCTCCTCACACAGCAAGCTTGTACAAAAATTTGATAGAGGAACTAGCTTTGAGTCAGCCAGTTGAAGTGGTTCCAGTTTAAACACGCAAACCTGGACGAAATTGCACAGCCAAAAATTAATGGTGTTTATGTAGTTAACGCGGCTAACCTTGTCAACTTGCTCCAACAATTAAACCATAATTAATTTGAAAGTAAGCCATTAACTGCTGTGACAATCATCCAGCATCTGCCCTTCGCTTTCAGCACCCTAGTCTCAACTCACCGCACCAAATTCAAGATAAGCTGATATTTAAACAGGTAAACTCTTAACTTGCATCAAGGAAATTTGCTGTGATTTTACTACTCAGTAAAAAAGTTAAAACCTTGATTTAGCTGTAATACTTATATAAATAAGGTAGCTTTATTACGTAGGTCTTTACTTTAGCAGGGGTTGTCCGGAGAGGGACAAAATATGATTAAAGGGATTTTGTTAGCGGTAGATTTACAAAATGGCTTTTTGATTACACCTGAATGTGTGGCGGTTGTGCCAAAGGTGGTTGCTCATGCGAGTCAGTTTCATCAAGTTTGGGCAACTCGCTTTTTTAACCGGAATCCTAATTTCTCACGTCAAGTAAACTGGAACGAGATGGTATCCGGGCATGAAACGGAGCTTTCTTATGCCTTAATTGGCGTTGTCAGCAAGATGTTTGATAAGCTTTCATATTCGCCGATGTCACCTGCCCTACTTCAAGCTCTGCAAAGGGACGCTATTACTACAGTTGCAGTGTGTGGGGTTGATACAGATGCTTGTGTGATGGCTACAGCTTTAGGACTATTTGATGCTGGATTTGAAACATTTGTAGTGTCAGATGCCTGTGCTTCTAGTGGTGGACAGGAATATCATGAAGCAGCAATTAACATATTAAAACGCAATATTGGCGAAAAATATGTGATTTCTTTTAGCGATTTACCTACAATGTTGTCTTTGGGACTTGCTATAAACTAAAAGGCGTTGCTGAATCATAATATGAATTATGCGATTGCCATATCTTGAAGTCTTTCTCAAAAGTGCGGTGCGTGGAACGGTATAGTCCTTCGTGTCTACGCTTTGTTCTTCTGGAGTTAGTTATGGAACTTCAATCACCGATACGTCAATCGTTACTGATGCTGGATTTTCTTGGACAAGTGCCTCAGCAGTAAGTTGAACAGTGTAAATTTACTATGTTTTTTATATACAATTAGTTTTATGAAAATCGAATAATTAGGTTTTACTACAACAGATGTCAATAAACCACTCACCTAGATTAAAAACAAAAGTGGGGTGGGATTCGTTAAAGAAGTACTCATAAACCTCACTGGTGATCAGCGTTGGGGGGGGTGATGCTGGAATTTGAGGAAGTTTGCCCAGAGGATTTTTCTCAATTGATTGCATATGCTCCCGATTGGGTGTAATGGATGGGCTAAATTGTTGTCATTAGCTCCTCAGTAGCTGTAGTGACCTGCAATTATAATAGTAGTCGTCAGTTGTCGGTGGTTAACGTCACTACGCTTCCTGCAATCACCTTCCAGTTGTTTTCAAATAGCTTCCAAACCCTGAGATAGCGGAATTTGCCATTAATTTCTTGCCCTAAATAGTTTCCTATTATCTCTACTGTGACGGCAACAACAACGTCGTCTGCGACCATGTTGAGCATTAGCTCACTTGATTCAACTGTATGCAGGTTGATGTTTCCCGAACGGTAATTTTCCAGATCCATAGCTTTGGTGACTGTTTCGCCACTAGGCCCGTTAAACAGAAGCTCATCGTGAAGCAGTTGATCTAAAAGTTCCACGTTATTGGTTTTCATTGCTGAGAGAAGATTTTTCTCGTTAGCGATGACCTGGGCTTTGGGGATGGCATCCATGCTGTTTGTTGTTTAATTCAACCCTAGATGAGATCATAGTACAGGGTGTGAAGCCAGCGAGAAAGGGTGCTACATTATACCTATTTTGAGTCAAGTTGCTGCAACCATAAGCAGGGTTGATAGTTCAACGAAAGAATAGGGGTTGCAGCGATTGTGAATGATAAGTTAAATTTGGCCCTTTGAGCGCGCGTGGATCTCGCTTACGTTGATACAATACTTTTGCAGCTTAATTACACGATTTATTTATTAGTTACTTAACTAAGTAAAATACAAAACTTTATATTTATCCGCATTAAGCTCAAGTAAATTCGGTGATTATTATATGCTTCACGCATATATTTAACTTCTCCATGATCCGACCTACAAAACCCGAAGATACAGTGGCACTGATTGAAGTAGCCAACACAATCGGTTTCCAACCGCACGAGATCGAGGCTCTCGGCAAAATGCTGGCTGACTACTTCGGTGGTAGCACCGACAGCAATCCCTTCTGGATCACCGACTTTGATGACAAAGACGGCCCGGTGGGGGTCGCCTACTGTGAGCCTGAACGAATGACCGAGCAGACGTGGAATCTACAATTGATAGCCATTCGCCCCGACCACCAGGGACAAGGACGCGGTGGCAAACTGCTGCACTACGTTGAAGAAACTTTGAAGGCGCGTGGTGGACGAATGCTACTGGTGGAAACATTAGCGAGCTTTGAGCGCACAAGGAAGTTTTACACGAAGTGGGGCTACGAGGAAGAGGCTCGCATTCGGGACTTCTACACGGCAGGATCTGATAAGATTGTGTTTCGTAAAGTGTTGAATGCGGCGTAGACTACAGTAACCCATGAACAACTTTTAGTTCAGAAGCGAAAGGATAGCAAAGTAAGAAAATTTAGAACAGTATTTCTTAAACTGGTGGCTTAACACGAGCAAGATCAAGAGTTTTGAGATTCATCCTTTCGCATCTCTATTGTGCAGTCGGGGCTAGAATTTGCGATCGCCTATGACATCGCAATCAAGGTGCGCGGTCGCGCCTACAAAAACCTTTACAAGTCAAGCTTTTGAGTAAGGTAAGAAAATTTTTATTATTTCTTTCTTAGTTGCTTACAATTTCATTTGCTTGTTAGGTTGCTAACCGTTTAAGGGTAATACTAGGGTGTTAGTAGAAGAAAAAACACCATGACAATACTACTTGAAACTCTAAATGAAATTAAGAAATGGCATCAACAGAACAATCCTAAATTTAGCAATCTTTGGCAGCCAGGATTAACAAGATATGAAATTGAGAAAATAATAAAAGTTTTACCCTTTCGGCTATCCAAAGAGTTGTATGAACTCTACGAGTGGGGTAATGGAGGTTATTTGTACTTTCCATTGGAAGTGGCTGTGCAAGAGTATTACAAGATGGAAAACAGTTTTTACCCACTATGGAATCCTTACTGGTTGCCAATCACTAATGACCTTGGTAGCGGCTATCCAACAGAAGACCTAAAAGGCTACCGAGTTGTTGTTGGGGATAAGGAAACCCAAAATACTTCCCTAATGCTTAATATTGATTTTGAATCTCCAGAACCAGGAGTTTGGTATCCCAGTATTACTAATATGATGTTAGCAATTGTAGAACAGTATCAAATGAGTTCACAAAAAAATGATATTGAATACTATATACAATACCGTTCTATGATTGATGAATTGCAAGCTAGTCTTGAGCAGTCTGAAGAACCAACAAAAGATTGGCAACACTTAGCATTGGATCTTACCTGCAACTTGATTCAGCAAGCGAACACAGGAATAAATCAATACTTAGGAGAACTATCTACTGAAGAAATAGAGATTTATGCTCAAGGTTCTGTGCATAAAAAATATAATCCAGGTGGAAACTACCTGTCGATTTGGCATCACAGGAAAGAGGTAGCCGAACGCCCTGATGGTTCAAAGGTTGAGACTAGATATGATCCTGACACAGGAATGATATCAGGTATCGAAATTCACAGCCCTACGGGAAAAACAAAAGAATTAACCTATTACTATGCTGGGAAACCTGCTTACCGAACAACACATAGTTACGAAAGATCCGACTGCTACCAATTTTCTGCTTGGCTTGCTGCAACATTCCCAAAGCAAAGTCAGTCCCTAAAACACTGCCTGTAGAACCAACAACCATCGCCGCAGCAATAGCCGCTAAACCAGTTCCAGTAGCAATATCTAAAACTTGTTGACCTGATTGTAATTTTGACAACTGGACTAATCGTCTTGCAGCCCTTGTATGAAACTCATTCTCGTAGTTTGTTCGACTGTTGAAGTCATTGAGAATTTGCTGTTTGTAATCACTTAGAGATGAGTAAGTCATATCAGGCGTTACTGTGTTGTTTTGAAAAAATTTTACGTTAAGGAAGCTCTTGAAGCCATTAACGCGCAAGAAAGTTGCGATGCACTGGCGGCTTCAAGCCTTATAGGTAAAGGTATTGAGCGAAATTATCAAATTTTTCTTAACTGAGTTTCTTACTTGCACCCTATTTTATCGATAGTGAATTGATTTTTCAGAGCAATGCATAGATAAGAATCTATGACAAAGCCAGATGATAAATCTAGGATTCATCGTGCGAAGGGAGATCCAAAAAATAAAATCCCCAGCCGTCGAGGCGCGCCCCGAAGGGCGAAAGCACTTAAATATCTCGGTTTTGTCAAAAATATTATTGATACGGCTCTTGATTTTATTCCTGGCAAGTGCCGAAAACGGAAAAAATATACGCACTTCTCAAAGATTTGATCTTGAAGAGTGCGATCGCTGCCCTTGAATACTGACAGTGCAGTATAATTTTATACAAAATATAATAGAGTATTTCTAAGTACGTTTATATCGGAGATTTTGTCGTAGAAAAGATAATGATACCTTATTTTGTGTTAGGTGTGGTAAAATTCTGGTGAACTCAGTCATAAGTTGTCAAAATAAGACAACTTGAACAGTAAATAGCAAGATGGTTTCTCCAGGAATAAGTCCACAATCAAAGTACCAGCCACAAGCAGCTGACACGAACATTGAGGCAGATAAATATCTGTTTACTCGTCTGCGACAACTTTCCTGGAAACAACGCTTAGAAATGTTCACGGCTCATGAGCGTGGAGTGAAGAAACTATGCCTTGTAGGAATAAAATCGCGGCATCGTGGAGCGTCACCAGAAGAAATTCGCGGTATTTTTTGCCGTGCTGTATTAGCAGAAAAATGGAGGGTTGAGTTTCAACCTACAGGGAATGATGAAAATATGTGGATTCAAGATTCAATAACGCTTGCCGCAGAATTACACTCGATTTTTGAGTCAAGAAATATTCCCTACTATGTGAGTGGTGGTGTAGCAGCTTCGTTGCATGGTGAACCGCGTTCAACGCGTGATTTAGACTTGGTAATAGAAATTAAACCAAACGATATTGATATATTAGTGACGATACTGGAAGGAGCGGGGTATTATTGTCCATCGGGTGCGGTAGAAGGATTAAAGCAAGGGCAAGAGCGAATGCTGAATATCACTCATACAGAAACTATTGCAAATGCCGACTTGTATATTAGTGATGTTTCACCGTTTGCAGTGTCTCAGATGGAACGACGCAGGCTGATCGACTTAGAAGGGATACCTAAATTTTGGGTAGCCTCAGCAGAAGATACAATATTACAAAAGTTACGCTGGGGTAGAGTCAGTCAGTCGCAAAAGCAGTGGCGTGATGTGTTGGGAATAATAAAGTTGCAAGCAGAAAGCTTAGACTACGAATATTTGACACAATGGGCAGAAAACTTGGATTTGGTGGATGCTTTAATCCAGGCATTGACTGAAGCTGGTGTGTAATCTGGAACTGGGGAGTAATAAAGTGCGATCGCTTAATAGTTCAGAAAAAGATAGTTTACCACCAATAAAACTGATCCCACTAGAAAATGACAATACGGCATCTGCTAGAAATTCTACAAAACTGAGTAACACGTCGAGAAGAATAACAGCACCAACTGATATCCGCTTTGTCAAAGTACAAGAATTTTTACGAAGTAATAACCTAGCACCTAACAGCCGCAAGCTATATGAACGGGAACTAAAGCGATTCTTGGGATGG
This sequence comes from Nostoc sp. CCY0012, assembly GCF_963920855.1. Lineage (NCBI taxonomy): Bacteria > Bacillati > Cyanobacteriota > Cyanophyceae > Nostocales > Nostocaceae > Nostoc > Nostoc sp. CCY0012. The sequence goes on from NZ_CAWUDM010000078.1 coordinate 6,653, forward strand.
ACTCAGTTGCACTATCATGAGTTGCGTCCGCGCCACTTAGGTTTATACAAGGAATATTTACGCGACGAAGTAAAGACTGATTCAGAAAAACCGCTTTCAAAAAGTAGTATCAATGCTGGGGTGTCCGCGCTTAAAAGCTTTTTTAAGTGGATGTGCTATACATATCCAGATATAATCGCTACTAATCCCACATTGGGGATAAAGCTGGAAAAAGTGCCACTGCCACCAGCCCAAAGTTTAACAGATGAACAGATGGAACGGGTGTGGTCAGCTTTAGAATTGTTAGGAGAAACAAAACAACGGGATACAGCACTTGTTCATATTCTCAGTCACGGACTACGTGCCGGGGAAATCGTGCAGTTAAATGTTGGTTCGTTTGATGGAAAACTGCTGTTTTTACCAGATACGAAAACGAATGAACCACGCTTAGTGCCGTTGCGAAAGGAAAGCCGTGACGTACTAGAAGGATATTTGCGATCGCGGCAAGAACTGGGTGAAGAACTCAACAGTCTCTCCCCATTAATGATTTCACACCATGCCTCATATAAGGGTGAACGCTTGAGTTATCACGGGATTTACTTTGCAGTGGAGAAAATTGGGGAATTAGCAGACATTGAAGATTTGCATCCTCACCAATTCCGGCATACTTACGCTACCGAGTTGTTGCTATTGGGTGTTGATCCCAGCCATGCGCGGAAGTTGACGGGACATCAAAGCGAGAAAGCATTTCGACGGTATACATTGCGTAGCGAACAAGAAGCGGCGATCGCTGCTTATTATAAGGCTATCGGTGAAGAAGAATCGGAGTAACCCATGCCCAAGCCACTTGATCCGAAGTGCCAACTGTGTGCTAAGTTACCGACATCTAAGGCTAAGGTGCTGCATGGGACAGAAGGTGATGGCTGCTGGAATCCAAAGGTTTGCCACAATCGCCGTTCATTCTACCGTAATCGCAGCAAAAATGATTCGGGACAAATTGAGGCAATCGCAGTTGAACCGCCAGCAACATATTTTGCAGTGCTGTATTTATATAAGGAACCAGGGGATAAGCCATTACACGCCTTGGGTGCAGAACTATGGTTGGGACAAAAACCGATTTGTCGGTTAGAGCCGATCCACTGTTTTGGGCTAACGGCGGGGAAGATACGCGCCTATACAGATCAGGTGTTGCAGGCGTTTGCCAAAGAATATGGTGTCTCGCTGTATCAATATAAGGATATGTTCGAGATTAGCCCATCTCATTGTCCAGTGCGCCCTTGTCCATTACATCCAGAATTATAACTATGACCACGTATCGTCAGTTAACTATCTGGGATGTGCTAGATGAGATGTCAGAAGCTCCACCAACATCTTCACTTGATGCAGTATGGCAGTGTTTAGATGCAGAATTGCATGATTTACCTGTGGAAGTACAATTATCAACCGCAGCACTGGCTTTTTCTCAAATTGCAGATATTCTCAAATCTCGTGCTGAGTCGGTTTTGCAGGATGTACGCGATCAAAATCATCCTGAAGGTCCCGTGATTAGTACCGATATGTTTGCGGGATTAGTACGGACAACAATGCAGTTAGATTTAGACGATTTAATAGAACCAGTAATACCGCAGACTTTTAAACCACATGGGGCGCATCACTTTTCTCATATAGGTGAGTCCAATGATTCAGTAGTAGCCCCGGTGGAGAAGGAAAAAGTGTTGGCAATGGTGGAAGAAGTAACGAGTTTGGAGGATGTTCGCAACTTGGCAAGTGATGAAGATGTAGAAAGATGGCAAAGTGCAATCGCCTCATATCTTGCACAGGTAAATGATGAAATTTGTCTAGCTAAACTGCAACGAGTTTTGAAAATGCCAATGGTAGAGGTATGGTTGGGATTATTGCTGGGTGGGTTTCAATTGGAGCAACGTGGTGATTTTTACAATAGCCATGATATTTGGGTAATGGGAAATTCTGCTCAAAGTATAGTCCAATTAAGCCAGTAATCTAAATAATTAGAAAAAACTGGTTGCCAACCTTGAACAAAGGTCAAAAATTACTTTCTCCAAACTGTGGGAGAGATAATTTTAGCATCTAAATCATCGAGATAAAAACTGTAAACAGGTTCTCCTGACAATTCACAGCGTAAAGGTTCAATAATTTTAGTGAAGGGATTCCAAACTGCTGTGACAGTACGTTTAGCTTTCTTTCTTTGCAACTCACACTGAATATGTACAGTAGGTAAATGGATAATCATGGCACTATGCAAGCCAGCTTCTACAGTCATAGCATAACGCTCTTGGATATCTAACAATTTCCTAGACAATTCTCTTTGTGTAGCTTCAATTCGGGCTAATTCCTTGTCTTTATCATCACCAATGAGGTGTTTTGACTCGATTTTCTGACGAATTTCCGAGCTAATTGTATTGTAATAATCCTGGAGTCTTTCTTCATCTCTAGCCCTAGCTCTTGTCAATTTAGCTTGCCAAGGGTCTAAAGATTGTCCAATCAATGTTTCACTTTGATATTCGATTAACCTCAACAAATCATGAAAAGGAATAGATAATGGTGTTTCTTGATGCTCTAAAGGAATTCTATCAGCCTCCCAGAACAAAGCATCACCAATTTCGACTGGGGTAACTCCGGTGATTTCATTAATAATAAAGGAAACTAAACCAATCCTTTTTTCGGAAGTATGTGCTGTATAAGCCGCATTACACAAGATGTAACGAGTCATTTGAGGTTTAGCATCAACAAAACGGACTAAACCATTTTGAGCGGCAAATATCTCTGCTATACTCTTTTCAAAACCCGTAGTTTTGAGATAGCCATTGAATTTAACACCCAAGGCGCTAATAGTTCCTCTAGCAGATAATAGTTCAGATAGCTTATTTAAAACTTCTGAATGATAGGTAACGAAAACACTTTGAGGTACATCAGCAATAGTGGTAAAAGTAACTTCTTCGGGAAGCGAAAGTAGAGAGGCGATGTTTTGGGTTAACAATACATTTAAAATGTGTTGATTAACAGGTTCTGCTATTCCCTCATGCAGAGAAACAATTTTTGATAAAGTAGCAATAATTGGGTCAGAAATCATATCTAATTAAATTAGTCTCTTAAGCTTCAAAATCTTCACCAAAAATCTGTTCATCAAGTTCTTGAATTTGCTGATACTGGTCTTTGGCTTTTAACAAGTTATCTGCTAATTGGTTGAAGGCGGTATCTAATTCAGGTTTGACCTGATGCTTAAGCCAGATATCCATGACAATTTCACTAAAGTCAAATTCATCATCCACGTTCCCTAAAATTGTCTCAATTTCTCCAACAACTAGTTCAAACATATTAATTTTGTCATGTAATATCCGCAGAATATATTCTTCGATACTGCCCTTGAGACAAAAGTTAAAAATAAAAACATCCTGGGTTTGTCCAATGCGGTGAATCCGACCAATACGTTGTTCGATTTTCATGGGATTCCAGGGGAGGTCATAATTAACGATCGCATTGGCAAACTGGATGTTACGCCCCTCGCCGCCTGTTTCAGATGCCAACAGTACAGAAACAGTATCCCGAAATGCAGCGATAGCTTCATCTTTTTGTTTGAGGGACATGCCACCAGTAAATTCTGCAAAGGGGATATTTGCTGCTTGCAGAGTTTTAGCCAAATAGGTGCTAGTGGCTTTATGGGTGGTGAAGACCAAGGTTTTTTGGCGAGATTTGGAGAGCATATCTACCAAAACCTTTGCTTTCTCAACCTGCTTCACCTGGGATGCGCGTCTTGCTAAAGATTTCAGTTCTTCATCAGGAAGGCGAAGAGTCAATTGTTTGAGGGAGTCAGCCAAAGCACCAGGGGATGAACCAGCACGCATTAGCAAATTGGTACGAGAAAGTCTGTCTAGCTTGTCTTCTGAGGAACGGAGATACTCGCTCAAGTCCTGGTAAAGTTTCTCCTCACCTGCTGCTGGGGTAACGGTAATTGTAGTGGCGAAGCGTTTGGGTAGTTTGACATCTACCAAGGCGCGGGTATTTCGCACCATAACTTCCCGCATCAGGGAGCGTAACTTTTCGGGATTTTTGGGGATGCGTCCATTTCTGGAATGGACATACTCTTTTTTAAAAGCGGCTTCTGTTTGTAATAGTCCGGGTTTGAGGAGAGTTAACAGATTAAACAATTCAATCAGGGAGTTCTGCACTGGCGTAGCAGTGAGCATAAGAATAAACCGCTTATTGAGGGAATTGACCAATTTCCAGTTGAGAGTAGTGCGATTTTTCAGGTGGTGGGCTTCATCGACAACTACCAAGTCCCAACTACGACTGGTGACGAGGGAATAATGTTTAGCAGACTTAGCGGTGTTTAAGGAAGCAATAATACGCGGATTATTTGACCAGAATTCGTCTAGCGGTTGTTGGGGGTCACGATTATCTGTAGTGATAGTAGAAATGTTAAATTTGTCACTTAATTCTGATTGCCACTGGGAAACTAGGGATGCAGGAGTTAACACCAGCATAGACTGAACCATACCCCTAGCTAAGTATTCGGCGATGATGAGTCCCGCCTCAATGGTTTTACCCAATCCGACTTCATCCGCAAGTAATGCGCGTCCACCGAGTTGTCGAAGAACTTTGCGGGCTGTTTCAATCTGATACCAGTATTTGTCGATGGCAGTGAGAGTTGGCAAACAAACGAGCTGGTCATAATCTGCCATAACTGAGAGGTTGAACAGGTCTAAACGCGCCTCGTAGAAGTCGATGGGGTCATATTTACCTGTTTTGAGGGCTTCTAAGGCAGCAGAAGAATTAAATTTAAATGTGTAGTTTTTCTGCATAATGCATCCTTACAAATCAAAGTCAAGTGTGAATGTTTGATTGTCAGATTCTTCCAGGGTTTCGGATGTAGATGAAAGTTGCTGGTCTTGTTTATTTTGCTCAGTATTCCTGGGTATAAAAGCTGGAGTATGTGTGCCTTGTGAGACTAATTGTTGTATGGGAAATGCACCCTTTTTGAAAGCGAAATAGCAATCAATGATAAAGTAGAGTGTCTCCAGGTAACTTTTATCTAATTGTTGTGATTCAGCAAATATACGTTCACGGTAGCTATCTTTAATGCGAACTTTTTCCGGAGCTAAGTCTTGTTTATCTGCCATTGTGATTACCTAGCAACTGTGCTTGCAGAATTTTTTTTCATAATAGTTTTTGCCATCTCTAGAAGTCCAAAGGCATTAGCTTCTACCGGATTATCGAGAATTGTGAACCCGTTTTTTTCTAATAGCTTTTTGAATCCAGGTAACAGACAGCCGCCACCAATTGCCCAAATTTCATCCCCTTGATGTTTAGCATCGAGTGTGAGATTGACAGGCTTTTTTAAATATTTCTCATACCAATCCTTCAAACAAGTGCTGTAGACATCTTTAATATCGATATCACGACTGTACTTGGTATGTCCCATTTCCAAGCAAAAGCGAATCTTAGAGGGGTCGCCGATTTTACCACCATTGAGGTGTTTCATTTTTTGGGAAATATCATCGATGAGAACTTCAACGCCTGCGGGGTAGGGGGTGTGAACTTCTCGCTTTCCCTGATTGTACCGGGAATACAGAGTCGTACCATTGCCAAAATCTAAAACGGTTAATTTTGGGGGAAGTAACTGCCCGAACAATGCACCCATGCCCTCTGGTACTACTTTGAGGACTTCGAGTGTGACATCTGATTTTTTACCAGCCAGTATAGGTTGATATTCTCCGTTGAGTTTTTGTGTTAAGTTTTTTGCTAAACCGACATCATGTAAGCTGACAACTAATTTTAAATGCCAAGCCTTACGGTGTGGTAGATGTGCCAATGCACCAAATAATGTTAAGAGGGCATTGTTGACTTTATTTTCATTGTGATCAGTATTGCGGTCAAAATGATAACCTGTGCGAAAAGCGGATTCGCCAACGGTGTAAGCAGTACCGTTAAAAACGACTCTTCCTGGGACATCTTCCATTTCGGCAGTGGAAATATAGCTGGGGACACGAATAACTTCAAAGCCATCGACTAAAAGTTTCAGGCTGCCATAACCGTTATCAAAGCCAGCCGGAAAAATTTTTTGCAAAGTGTGAATGTTAGACATGGGGGATAAGTGAATACGATTTGTTGAAGAAAATGATCTGTTTAGATGAGAGGGTGCAGGAGACAGAGGAGAAAACGTGCTGCCAGTTTTTTCTGTGCTTGTGTGAGTTTATCAGAATTTTCTTGGGGGTCAAGTGGGGTATAAAGTGATAATCAGAAAAAGTACCCTAAGCATCACCTATATATACCCTATATAGGGGCTAAATTGTCATCAAATATCTCAAAGTGTTTTGGGGTATATATGGGGGCTATATATACCCCAGAGGAAATTTGTAAAATTTCAATTTGTGACCATAACAAAAAAAGTTGATCATTTTTGAATGCAAATTTCAAAGTAAAAAAAATAATTTTGAATGAGCGTATAGTTAATAATGAGAAATTTGACATACTCCCCGTAACTCAATTGCGGTAATTTTAGGCTCAAACAGCAATTGCAGGAAACTCCCCTCTGACATCACCTAAAGCACCTAAATTCATAGTTTGCAACAGGTTCCAGTTTCATTTAGGCGAAAGATGGTTAGCTTAGGATCGTTATCACCATAGAAATAGCAGACTGGTCGGTTTATTCCTGGAAAAGTCTGGTCAATCCAATAATTTTTACTTTCAGGGTCGATGGCAATAAACCAGTTGTAATGCGTTTCTATCAACTGTTCTCGTAGGCGCTCAAATATAACCCGACAAGGCAAAGCCAGAATATTGCTATATTCCCCGCGATGATTAATGTTTGATAGAGGAATTAAAGATGGTTGTGAAATAAGGTGGCGACGGGGCTGTGAAACTTGTGTCATATCGATAGTATGTGTTTTCTCTGATGTGATTGAATTCTTGAAGGCTTAAGAAGGGAGTGGGCTGAGTGGGTATCTCGCTGAATAAATTGAGGAGCCATCTGCGTAAGCTGGTTAAGCAACTTGAGCTTGCCTGGCGTGGGCTTTAAACCAATTGGATGTAGAGTAGGGTATTAATTTTATTGCTCAACTTTTTCTTTACCCCCAGACTCCAATACGGTTCAGTTAAGGATAAATTGTAGCGACTGTCTTGAATGTCAAGTGCGATCGCCAAGAAAAAACAGCAACTAGAAAGATTGACGCAACTGGGGAACGCTGCGCTAGATTCAGCGGTGGCTGGTGCGGGCTGTGACTATCTTGACGAACAGCCAAAAGTCTTTTTGCCCGTACCAGCCACTCCGCTTCGCCGCTGAATCTTCCCCAGTTGCTGGATTTCGCGTGTAGGCAAAAAGAGCATGAAAAATTTATCCCGGAGATAGCGATCGCTCACGGGGGAGACTAATTAAGAGTATAAAAAGACGCTATTGCTAAACGGGAACAATTGTGTGACAGCTGTCAGAAATACGCCAAGGCAAATTATCTCGAACCATTGCATTTAAAATGACTAACATTTTATGAACGCAAGCCGTTAGAGCCAATTTTTTAGATTTACCACGTTCAACAAGACGCTCATAAAAAGCTTTGATCACGGGATTATGACGCATAGCAACCACAGCACCCATATAAAGAGTGGCACGAACATGGGCGCGACCACCATTAATCATATGCTTACCTTTGTGTTGCCCACTATCATGATTAATTGGTGCAACGCCAACTAGACGCGAGATTTGTTTGGCAGTTAGCTTACCCAGTTCTGGTAAATCCGAAACCAGAGTTGTCGAAATTACTTGGCCAATGCCTGGAGTAGTTTTGAGTAAATTAACTTTATCAATCCATTGTCAAAGAGATTGTTGTAGTGACCCCTGCTACTTTCTTGATTTAAATTGGCATAGAAAGTTGACATTTGTTTTTGTTAGCTACTAATGCGTGTGACTGTAGTTACTATCAATTAGATGTCGAGATAACCCATGTATCTTGATTTTGATGTTATTAAACCATATCTAATCGAACACCTAAAAAAGTTTTATTGGGAAACGAAGGCTCAATTTTTGTCGGTATCTTACGCGATTATTAACGTTGGCGCACAAGCCCCCTGGACAAGCTTATCGAGTATGTCCAAAACCAAGAGAAATCTGAGTAAGTCCATACTTCGCTTTCTATATTGTTTTCGCTTACCTACTCAACTTTTCAGTATGGTTAGGGACTTCACTCAATATTTTCTATTCAATGCGAACACTCTAAAAAATCTGGTTAAATGGCTAAGAATGCAATGGCTAAAATTAGGACAGTATTGGCTTGTACCAAGCCCATCATCAATCACCGAAACAATGTTCCAAGACAACACTTGGTATTGTTTTGTACCCTTGGGTTATTTTCGGCTTCAAACATTTGTTATTTACTCACTATGCTGACTGATTAATATGAGGTTAACTCTACCCCTCCCGACATCCTGTTATTGACTAGATTTTTTAAACTTGGTTGTAGTTTTAATTTCACTGTGGGGTTCCATCTTCTATCAGTACTTTTAACTCAATTAAAAGCTTTTCTACTTTTGTCTTCTTTTGAGGATCGTTCCAGATTTGGGATTTCTTTAGGCGGCGAAATGTGTCATCAGCTAAGTGTTTTAATGATGGGGCTTCTGGTTGAGACTGCTGCTCGATTTCTTGAATTTTACGCTTGATTTCGCTTAGTGAGAAATTATAGGCGATCACATCTTCTAGCAATTCTTTTCTAGTTTCCTTATCTTTAACTCTTGCGATCGCTTTGGCTTTACTTGTCTCTAGTTTCCCTTGGCGTAGTACCTCTAAAATATCGCTAGGTAAATTGAGTATTGGAAGACGATTGCTGATAAATGAGTCTAGTTTAATGTTACCAAGCGATGTTAAACAAGATTGGACTAAATCAATTACATCATTGCCAATAACGTTATTGGCAGCAGTTCTACCACGTTGTTGATTTTGAATGTGATGCAGTATTGGTGGTACTTCTGAAAGTTCAATCTTTAACTTAACAGCCAAAAGGCGCAAAACTCCATCTGTTTCCTCAAGGTCAGTAAGTGCTGAACGGGCAAAGTTTTCAATGAGGGCAATTTCCAGCGCATCTTCATCATTAAGTTCACGGACAACAACAGGAACTTCAGCTAGTTCCAGTATCTGTGCTGCTCTGTAGCGTTTTGCTCCTGCTACTACTTCATGCTGTTCACTTGTGGGAATAGGACGGACTAGGAGTGGTTCTAAAATGCCGTTTTTTTTGGCAGAAGCGACAATTTTGTCTACCTCTTCTGGATCGATGTAGTACCGTAGTTCTGCTTTGGGCAGCACAATTAGACTTAAGGGCATAGTGGCCTTAGTCTGCTTGGTATCATCCCTAAAGATAAAATCTTCTACCATGCGTCTATCTCTTGCCATTGATTACCCCCCAGGCTTCGGTAAACAGTGCCTCAAAATCTTTGGCAGCACGTTTGGCAGTTGCACCCGGTAGACCCCAAACAGTTGTTCCTTGCCCTGGTGCATCAGCAATTACCTGGAGGTCATATATCATCGTTTTTAAGAGGGGAAACCCAGTATTCTTGTCAGACAAAGCTCTTTGAGAATCCTTAAGCAATACAGTTCCTTTTTTTGCCTGATTTAAAAATAAACCAACATGGGGCATACCAGAGCGCAGTTCTCTTGCCTGACGTAAAATTCTCACCATCTTTGATGTGCTGTGCATATCTAGACCTGCTGGTTTACAGGGTACTAGGGCTAGGTCACATCTAGATAAGATTGCCTTGGTTGTCTCACTCAAACTACCTGGACCATCTACAACTACAGCATCATATTGTTCTGCCAACAATGGCAGTTGATCAAATAAATCATCTGGGTCAATCATTGTTTTGCAGGGCAGTTGTAAATCTTTCATCCAGTTTGTACTACTCTGCTGTGCATCTGCATCTACAACAATTACTGTTCCACGTTTACTTAACCAATACGCCAGATGACCAGATACAGTAGTTTTACCAGCGCCCCCCTTCTGGTTTGTTAACCCGATAATCATAATTTTTATAATATGCTCAATGTATTATTGCTTGCATCACAATTAACTTTCATTATTTAGCAGTAATAGTATCAGTTTTTCCCTTAAATGAGTTTTTTTATCTGTTTTGCTAGGAAGACCCCATACGCAGCGATAGCGAAGTGTGGGGATGAGAGGCAGTAGTTGTTGAGAGAGTCCTTGAGTGATTTTTAGGGAATTGCACACTCCTTTTGACACCATCTTATACCATAACTTGTCTAAAACAGCAATAGTAAGAAAGTATGAAATTAGGATCGTAGTTTTGGATATTACTTTGTGGGAGAAGGATATGCCATATTGCAAACAACGGCATTGCGGATACATATATATATGGATGAGATATGGCATCCGTTGGAGTTCAGGCAGCCAACGGGACAGATAGTGCGAGTGATAGATGCACCAGGAGGGATAGAATTATTTGCTTCAGATGTATGCCAGATACTTTTTGGTAATTCGCAGTTTAACGATTATGAGGTGGAATTAACGGAACGAATTGTGGTGATGGATGGTGAAAATATCCAAGTGTTCACCATGTGCGCTACGAGTATTTATGCATTGGAGAAGTATGTAGACCTAAAACAGATAAAAAATTTGGCGCAGTGGGTAAGGACTAAGATTCTGCCGAACTTAAAAAAAAACAATTTTTGTTTCTATCCGCCAAAACATAGATTCAAGAATATTGACTATAAATCAAAAGAATCGTTAATCAATTACCTAAATGAAAATGAAGGGTTCATTCAAGAAGAAACAAAAGAAATAGAGGAAACAATTGATTTTTACCTACGCTTAATACAGAAAAAGTTGCCGATAACAACAGATTGCCCAGCTCTAAAAAATAATGAAGAGGAATATCTGAGATCAACTTATTTTGAGATAGTCAAAAATGTAGTGAGAGAGTTCGATAGATATGAGTACTTGTACCATGATTTAGTCATATCAACGACAGATTTGTTGATGGCACAAGAACTAGATTTAGTAGTTTTTGTAGTGCTGAAAAGGCTATATCAAAATCAAGCAGAGTTACCTGGAGAAATACTAAAGCAGGGATTGGTATTACAGGCATTAAATTCTATCACTAATATATCAAGCTTGGGACATATCGAAAGTATTGAACAGTTTTATATAAGACTGCTAGAAAATTTCCGCAATGAAATAATTAAGTTATGGGAAGAAGAAAAAAAATGACTACACCAGAAACAGCACAAGAAGCCACACAAGAAACCACACCAGAACAAATATGTTCTCGAAGATTAGTGATAGTCACAGGAGATAAAGGGGGAGTAGGAAAAAGTACATTTGCGAGAGGACTGTTGCAAGTATATCTTGACGAGAAAAAAGATTTTATAGCGTTTGATGCGGATATGTCGAATCCACAAATTAGAAGATTTTACGGAAGCGAATGTACAATTGAACCTTTGAACATATTTAAAAGAGGAGAAATTGATACAAACTTCATGGAACAATTAGGGAAATATATAGAACCACCAGAAAAAGAAGATAAAGAAGGGGGAGAGATAGAATTTATACCAAAACCATTATTTTTACTAGAATTGCCACCGCAATCTAGCAATATCTTGAAAGATTTCCTGAAGAGAATGAAGTTTTTGGAGACTATCAAAAATGCGTATGATATGCGGGTGACAATGGTAGTAGTAATTAGCCGCACAATCGATTCAGTTAATCAGTTCGTAGATTTATATAATTCTTATGAAAACCATGTAGATTATGTGGTGGTAAAGAATTACTTTTTTGGAGAGGAAGGAGATTTTCGGAGATATAACAATTCTCCGGCACTTAAAGAAATAAAAAATGATGCAAAAAAGAGCAAATATATCCGAGAAATATCAATGCCAGATTTGATTGAACATGCCTATGACTATCTTGATGAAAATAGCTTAACTTTTGCCCAGGGAATAGAACAGAACAAAAGGATTGCTGTCAAAGGTAGAGTAGGGGCATGGATGGATGAATTTAATGAATCAATTAAATCTGTGAAACATTTACTAGGGGTGTGAACAATTCAAAATTCAAAATAGCAGCCCAAGGCACCCTAATGAAAAGAATAATAATGGCTGTAGGTGATTCTGGTGTAGGAAAATCAACAGTCTGTAAACTTTTGATAGATTTACTGCATTCTCAAGGGAAAACAGTAAAAGCCTACAGTCATGATAATTTCCCCAAACTACAAGCTTACAGTAACTTAATTACTGTAGAAAGATTAGATTTTTTCAAGGATGAAACAGACCAAGTATTAGAAGATTTTACGAATCAGCAACTTGATGTAATTATTGTGGATATGCCGGGGCAATGTATAGATAGAATTTGCGATTTAATTAGTAAATCACAGTTGCTAAAATTGTCGGCTGAGTTTGATGGGAAATTAACGTTTATTCAACCAATATCGCACAGATTAGATTGTCTGCAATACATGGAAAGTCTTTTGGAGTTTGCTAAACAGCAAGTCGATTATGTAGTCATAAAAAACCAACACTTTGATAATCGCTTCAAGAACTACCAGAGTAGTATGCAGGATAAGTTGTATTTGAATAGTGGTGTAGAGTTAAGTTTAACTAAATTGCACACTGACCACTATGAAGCAATGGAAAGGACGAATAAACCTTACTCGCAGATACCGAATGATACATCAGTATATGTTGTTTATCGTTCATACATATATCGCTGGATACAAAACTTCAATGACGTAATTTTAAATAATGCAGTAGCTAGTAATTATCTGGGGTTATCTAGTTGTGATTTTTAGGTAAGTATTCAGGATTCAGAATTCAGGATTCAGAAGGTTTAAAGATAAGAAAAATATTTGGTGAATCAATTTACTTATCCTATAATCATTTTTAAATTCTGACTTCTGACTCCTGAGTGCTGAATTCTTACATTTTTAGGAGAAAAAGATGGCAACTTCAGTGGAAGAAGTGATACAGGGATATTCAGAATCAGAGAAAGCAAGGATTAGGGAATTAGCGGCGAATATTGGAATTTCACCAGATGACCCAATGTTTCAGATCATGCTGACGCTGGGAAGATATGAAGAAACAATGATAGAAATCCCAGCGAGAATGGAAGCGATGGTAGAAGCGTGGGCAGTCTTGATTGACAGAAAGTTAGAGAAAACAAGTAAGACCACGCAATCAATGCACTATGCAGTAGTATCTGACTCTGTAAGGGAAGTACTGAAGGAAGAATTACCAAATCTGAAAGGACTACAATCGGGAAGATTGAAGTTAGGGATATGGCCTGTATCTGCAATATTGGGAGGAGTGATGGCGTTAGGTGCGCTGTTGGGGTCATTGACGACTTGGAATGTTGTCGTTAGGCACGTAGGACCAGCATCTATTGTGACCAATAATGATTTGCAACTTCTAGAGTGGGCAAAATCAGAAGATGGTGAATTTGTGAGAAAGCTTGTGCGAGAGAATCAATCAACTATCTCGGTATGCAAAAAAGAAAATCAGTTGCAAGGACATTGCCTAATTAAAATTAGATAACTTCTAGCAAAAAGGCTTCAAGATTACGGACTTGGAGATAGCCAAGTTCCTCCCCCCTAGTTACAGCTTGGACACGGTTTTTTGTATTGAGTTTGGTAAAAATACTATTAACGTGAGACTTAGCGGTGTTGGTAGTGACGAATAATTTATTGGCGATTTCACGATTGGAAAGCCCTCGACCGATTAATTTCAGGATCTCAATTTCAGTAGTGGTGAGTTCTTGTTCGTATAATTTACCTTTTCTGAGTCCCCTGTTTTGGGAATTTTTTTGTAAAACCTGTTTAGTAATTTTAGGGTCTAAAAAATTTTCTCCCTTAAAAGTTCGTTGAATTGCGTATTTCATGATGTCTACATCTTGCTTGAGCAAATAGGAATCTGCCCCAAAAGTTAAGGCACTATTGATTGTGTATTTTTGGGTATTAGAAGTGATAATTATTACTTTTGTATCAAACTGTTCTTTAATCACAGGAATCAAATCTAAACCACTAACATCGGGTAAACCGATATCAAGTAAAACGATGTCAGGGTGTGTTTCTTGGACTAATTTAAGACCCTGTTCTCCTGATTCGGCTTCACCACATATTTGCATAGTTGAATCTTCTGAGATCGCTGTCCTGATGCCAATTCTGATGAGGGGTTCGTCTTCAATGATTAAGATACGAATCATTGCGATACCTTATGGATTTACGTATTTCAATATTTATACCACAGACAAAGGAAGAAAATACATCATATGTCTAAACTTTGAGATTTGTAATAATTGTCAAGTCGCTTCTCTCCAATTCAAAATTCAAAATTCAAAATTAAGAACTCCATAAATAAATTTAGGAGCTTGAGCTAGCGGACGCAATATTTATTGCACTACGTGTCTCGTTCGCGCAGCGTGCCGTAGGCATAATATATATTTTTTCATTTTCCATAAATAAATTTAGGGGCTTGTATCCTTAATTAAACAATTAAAAATTATTTCTTAAATTTTGTTCGCGGTAGCGTGCCGGAGGCTCTATTTTGAATTTTGAATTAAAAAATGTAAAACTCTATATTCTAACATTTTAATCTAAGCATTTGTTATAATAAAATCAATGTATAATGATGTCGAAAGACAGTTTATGACTAACAAAATGCTGCTTGTGTCATCTACTTTCTTGCATGATATTCTAAATCCAGTAACAGGAGTAAGAATAATTTTAGAGCAAGTAATGAAGGGTAAATATGGCAATACGCTAGAAGAAATCAAGCCATTTTTAGAAGCCATATTGCAGACGAATAATAGAGTGAGTCGCTTAGTAGAAAGCGAGAATAAGAGCGATATCGTAAGTATTAATCCATCTGCGGTGAGAAGCTTAGATTTGTTACAGGTTTTAGCCCGACTACATTTTGAGTATTCAGCGTTAGCCAAATGTAGTTCGCTGAATCTGCACCTAGAAGCTCAAACACCATTAGTTCATGGTGCTGAAGTGATAGCAGATGTAATTTGTATAGAGAGAATGCTATCTAATGTGATACAAAATGCCATCAAATATACTGAAACGGGAGAAGTATATATCCGACTGGTGAACGAAGGGGATAATTTGGTAGTTGAAATTGAGGATACTGGGAGGGGGATTGAACCAAAGGAATTACCAAAAATATTTTTACCGTACTACCGATTGCATAAAAAATCGCGGGGATGTGGATTAGGACTGTACGTGGCGATGATGGTGGCGAAATCCCACGGTCTGCAAATTATCGTAGATTCAAAAGTGGGAAAAGGAACTAAATTTAGAATTATATTCCCTTATACTGATCAACTAACCTACGGTCTTAATGATAAAATTTGGAGGAAACAAGAAGGCTTTAGAAATGAATGCAAACAACGTGAAATTTCTTAACAAAATTGAAACGATAGTTGAGATTGCAATATTTATTAGTTTGTTCATTGCTGCAATTATTAAATTTGATGAAGATATAGCACAAGCTTTATTTTATATAGTGATGGCAGTAATAATTTCCCCATTTTCTAGAATTGAAAAAGGGGTAAAGCGACCATTATTATTTGTGGGATTTGCGGGAGGTCTGTTTCTAGGATATTTCTAATCGCCTAATTCCGGTTCATGATCATGACGAGGATGATTCTCTCGGACTGGTTGATGAAAGGATTCAAGTTCTTGTCTATGTAATTGGATCAAGTCCTGAGTTTCTTGAGTAGTAAGATTGTTTTCTAAAATTCTAAATTCATTATTACCATCTTTATAAGCACTAAAGGCTTTTTCAGGATTTTTATCTTGGCGATGAATACTGAGAAATTGCATACCCTCTTTAATCAATAATTGTAATCTGTATTTAACCCCTTCATAGATACGAGATTTGTCATCATCGGCAGTTTGACCTTGGGCAACAATAATGCCCATGATTGTAGGGATAAGAAATTTTTTGGCAGTTTTATCTTTTTCAGGAGAGTGAGTATATTGAGTAGATGAAATTTCTGGAGTAGCTGTGCTTGGGGTGGGCGGTTGTTCAGGTTGTTCAAATAAAGATTCAAGTTTAGACTGCTGTATGGGCAAGAATTGTGACTTCTTCTCGGCAATCAGCCTTTCAATTCGTGTTGATGCGTCTTGTTCTTGTGGCGACTGAGCGTTGATTTTAGATTCAAATTTAGTGAGATATTCAGAATAATATTTATCTTTAAGCTTGCGTCTGAAGTCCTCAATATT
Source organism: Nostoc sp. CCY0012 (assembly GCF_963920855.1). NCBI lineage: Bacteria > Bacillati > Cyanobacteriota > Cyanophyceae > Nostocales > Nostocaceae > Nostoc > Nostoc sp. CCY0012. Next base: position 22,868 of record NZ_CAWUDM010000078.1, read on the forward strand.
GTGAGCAGGGTTAGATTTGGATAGAAGTTTCGTCAGTTCTTGTTGCTGATGTTCATGGGAAGTTTGGTTATCTTCTGCTAGTACAGGTTGGTCTTTGGCTTGCTGCATAATCAATGACAGCTTGTAAGCCATCATATTGTTAGAAATGCTACCAGAGTTGATAGAATTGATTTTTTCGATGACTGAGTTATTCATATTCAACTTGATTATTATGTTGTTTTACGTCAAGAGATCGCTTTTGAATAGGAGTATAAGTGGAATTGATGGATTCGCGCCGCAGCGATAGGAGGTCATTAGTGATCACGCTGAGGTTGGGTAAAATGATGTCAGTGCGACCAAGTTGCATCTGTTCATCCTTGGTTTGGACAAGGATTTTGAAGTAAAGTTCGCGCTGTTCACCAACAGTCAATTTGTGTTGCTGCTGGAGTTTTTCACGAAACTGCTCATTACCCTGATTAGCAGAGCTAGACCAGCCAACAGATTCTTCTAATTTGTGCCAGGCGGTGGCTAATTCAGGATGAAGTGGAAGCAGAATATCAGACGATGAAGTGGGTTGAGAAGGTGAGTTAGCAGATGTTTTGTGATGATTTGTAGACTCAGGTGAGTTTGTAGAAGAAGCAGAGGAATTGTGTTGTTGATTGTGAGTTTCAATATTAAGTTGTTTAGCAATAAATTTGAGTTGAGCTAAGTCAAACTCATCAAGAGTCATGATTTTGAGTTGATTAGATACACTAGTAGGAGTGCGGGTTAATTCAAATCTAATCTTTTCTGTGGATTTACCATTATCCTCAAGTTTAAATAAGCGCAAATATACCTTACCTGCACTGGAATCACGTTGAGATTTAATGTGGTAATTATCAATTTCTACCTGATCAGATTGGGCTTTACTTAAGACAGTGTGCATGATTTTGATGATTTCCCCATCACGAATACTGTTTAAACTATCTTGTGTGCCTTTGGGAGCAAGAGAACTGAGACTGTTGGCTAATTCTCTAGTATCGCAATCCAGTGATGGCAGTTTTTTTCCATGAGTCAGGTAATCGGCAACCAATAAAAACTCTTGACGTTCTACAGAGAGCATCTTCTTGGGTTGAAGAAGGATATCAACTTGATTTTTAGGAAGGACATGAAACTGCATGAGAGGTTCAAGAAAATAAGTAGCTTTTTCATCATTAGCTCTGTGGATACTATAAAGTTCACGATATTTTCTAATAGTAAAAGCGTCACTTCTATAAATTAAACTACCATCATCATGTTTGATACCATAATTAGTGAGTAGTGCTTGAGCAGCTAGAGCAATAAATTTATTTTCAGTAGCCTCCACCTGTCGTCTAGGGATAGTATTTTTTAAAATTGCGACATCCCTTTGTTTTGCCCAATGTTGTATAGGTTCTTCATTAACTTGAGGAGAGTTTCTGTCAGGAGAAACATGGGTAGATTCTACAGGAATAATTTCACTACTAATAGTTTCTGATTGAGATGGTGTGCGGGGTTTAGCACCCAAGGAGAGAATTTCTTCATCAGTGAGATTTTCACGGATAACGTTGGTTGAGACAGTGCCATCTTTTTGTTCATAAAGTTTTCTTTCAGTGCCATCTTTCAGAAAAATAGTTAAGCGAAAATCATCAGGTTCAGGGTCACCAGGAGAATTATTTACCAACTTGTTAGTGATGTTATTAATCTCTTCTGGCTTCAACTTTTTCTTGATAGGCTTAACATCCCAGATTTTCTGATTGTGTTTGTGCCATTCTTCCAAAGATTCGGCTTGCTCAACTAAAGTCTCAAATTCTTCAGAGCCATTGTTAACAATAAAATCATCTACGCCTTTGTCTGGCCCTGGTAGGCGAATGACGTTGACTTTAGCACCTTGTTCTTCCAGAAGTCCGGCGGTGCGTAATGTGGAAATCTCGATGTTTCGGACTGTTTTCGGTCGGGTTTCGTAATCAAAGCAGAATGTAATCTCACGATCTTTAGTAGCGAAAACAGCCAATTCAGGATGCAACTTTGGTGGAATGTCGTACCCCTGCTCATCTCGACTGCGATACCCAGCGTAAATTCCCGGTAGTCCAATGGCTGCATGACCCTGGCTTAAAAAACTAGCGGCTTTTTTCGCTCCTTCGGTGATGGTGACTGGGACATTATGCTTCCAAACGCAGTACCAAAAACCAGATTGGCGATCGCTTTCGGTTGGTTGTACTCCTGCTTTGTCATAGATGCGCCCAGCAACATCATCCGGGACATCCAACAGGAAAATACTCAGGTCAGTTTTGGGTGGATGTTCATACTTGATGAATTTCCCTTCAATTATCTGATCATGCTCATCACGTTTTACTCTGGGTTCATTAGGTTTAAAACATCCCCAAAGTTTGTTGTCAGGCTTATCCCCTGGTTGTAAATCAGCAAATGAACGGGGGTCAACGCCCGAACTACACCACCAGCCGCCTTGTTCTAAGTGTTGATATCTGTTTAAATCACCATCCCTGAGCCGTCCGTCGTTTCGCCGGGAGATTTTATCGGAATACATGACATATTCCCAAGCTTCATTTGCCTGCTCAATGGGATCTGTATGCAGGCTGCGGAAGTTTCGGCTAGCAATATCTGGATGAATGGCGCTGCTCTCCACTAATTCTTGCCAGTGTTGTTCATCAATGTGATCTGGGGGAGAAATTACAACTTTGTCCACAGTTTGTTCCTCCTGTTCGGAAGAACCAATCAGTAGTTTTGGGGCAGTAGTGGGTGGAAGCATGGGAGTGTCACTATTCCAAAGGTCGCATTCCACGTCGTCATATTCTTCAGTTAAATCTGCCTTCTCCCACTTCCATCCGCCATCGCCATCTGGAGAAAGAACATAAGATTCCTTGCCTAGTTCAATTTTGGCTCTTTTGTGCCATTCATAATCTAATCGTTCGGCGATCGCTGCCATCAAAACGATGAGTTCTTTGCAGACTTTGGGAAAATTTTTGGCAAAGGCTTCTTCTGCGGCAACGTAAGAAGAAACTAGTTGTAGAGCGCGTTGGTCAAACATAATCAATTCAAAATTCAAAATTCAAAATGCAAAATTAAAGAATAAGAATAGTCTTTTTGTAAAGCCATAGTGTGTCTCTTTGTCTACTATTAAGCAATTTGAGCGTACCAACTCCAATGTTTTTCTAATAGATACGCTACACGGTAAGCACAACAATTCCTGCCAGGGCTTTATGGTAATTCATGGGCGCATATATTCACACATTCCAAGAGATTCGTTTTTGAAGTTTTAATTTTGAATTTTGAATTTTGAATTTGTATTACATCCTAATTCTAAAAGCTTTTGAAAACACTCATGCAAGATTTGATACTGCTTGTAATTAGCCCCCAAACATTGTAGAGAGATGACTTTTCTTCTGCTGATAACTCGATTAAAAATAATATCAACTTCTACATTGGGCTGTTCTAAATCAAAATTAATAAAGCCAATATATTGCAAATCATCCCAGCCAATTTGTGTAAGATACTCGGTGAGTATTTGTTGATACTCTAGTACAGTTAAAGGGATAACATTGATAAATTTAATGTTGACTTTGATGAAAGGCTTTTTGATGGGACTAGCTTGAGAGCGTCGTTGAAATTGATAGGTGATTTGAGGAATAGACGCATTAAAATCTACAAGGTTACTGAATAATCGTCTTTTGAGGAGAATTTCTTCAAAGATAAAATTAGAGGTTGCAGTTTCTTGAATTTTGATTTTCATTTGTTGACAATAGCTGTATATTCATTGTGACTAAGAGTGGAAGCTGCTTTAGGGTCTACAGCACCTTGAGGGATAGGAAATTTCATATCTACCAATTGAATCCGCAAATCTAAATCTTGTAGTGTAGGGATTTTTTGAGTACTTTTCCGTGCCAGTAAACTAATAAGTTTTCCCCATTCTCGTTGGTTATAGTCGTCAATTTTAATAACAGCTTGAGGAATTTTAATACTTCTCAGTAAGGGAACAGACCCCTCTTTTTGATTGGAATATGCAGGATTAATGAAAATACATTTACCTGCGGGGAGTTTGAGAAATTGGGCGGATTCAAAGAGTTTCTTAGTCTTCTCCTGGTCGCTGGTAGTAGTGTTAGTCTTGCCGCTCCCAGTGGAACGGCTTTTGTGTTTGTACTTGATTTCTTCATCCCCTAAAAAGCTGGAAAATAATTGTGCAGAATCGTGTTCACCGGGGTTAAAAACGAATTTTGTACCGCAAGCACCAAGAATAGTTTTAGCAACTTCTTTGCCATAATTCTTTTCAAGCTGACCCATATTCTGCCAGCCCAAAATGCCGCAAAAGCCCTCACTTCGAGATTCGTTAAGCCATTTGAATAAGTCAGGCAAGTAAATGGAGGGCAACTCGTCTAATGCAACTATCAAAGGGTCTTGGCGTTTTTTGGCGATATTTCGGGCGATGGTCATGTGTAGAACTGAACACATCAAAGGCGCGACAGCATCACGGCGTTCTCTGTCCAGTCCAAAGATAATCATCTGCTTGCCTTTGATTTCTAAGGGCAAGGTAGTTTTACCAACAAAGCAGCCCAATGTGTTTTTCGCCATGAAGCGGGTGAACATGATACTGGCAGTGGCCACGATGCCAGCGACTGTTTTTTCACTAGCGGCGGAACCAAACAATTGACCGAAAGCCATCTTAATCCAAGGATTGAGAGGTGCTGCCATCAGCCTTTGCACCATTTGTTCACTGGAAAGGATGGCAGCTGCGGTCATCACATCAGCACTGCTGCCAAACTCTTTAGTGAGCATCAAGATAGCTTGCGTCAGCTGATCACCGGCAGGGCCAAAGAAACCATCTTCATTGCTGTTGCTGAGGATGCGAAAGTTTTTATTAATTACAGTAGCAATTTGACGAGCCGTTTCTGCATCACTACTGTCGCGTAAAAAATCAAGGGGATTACAGACTTCAGATTCACAAAAGCCAGGGGCGAAAATGTGAACATCGTACCCCATCTTCTTAGCGTAAGCAGCAATTTTAGCTTGTGACGGATATTTGAAGTCGTAAGCCAGGATAGGGAATCCTTGGTCAATAGCGGAGTAAATCATGGGGTTAATGGCACTGAAGGTTTTGCCGCTACCGGGAGCGCCAATGACTGCTGTACCTCGTTGAACATCGGGAACATAAAAAGGCGTTCCACCACTGCCCTGCTCTTTCTTAGTTTTGGGAAATTTATGCTTACCAATAAATAAAGCAGTACTGTCACATTTGGGGGAGAGAATTTGCTTTGATGCCTTTTTCTTAGCTTGGGCAATTTCCTTAGCTCCACCCCAATAGCCAGAAGCAAGTTTTTTCTTGTTATCATCTCCAAAGAAGAATTGCATAAGCAAATAAGCACCCAACATCGATAGTAAAGCTAGTCCACTGGGGGTAAATAAGTGATGTGTGTATCGACCAATGTTGTGCTGTGGGTTTTGTAATTGCTCAATTTGGATGGATATGGGATTAGGAAGTTGCCCAATCATTAGTTCTGTGTGAAAAATTTTGCTCACAATCAATAAATTCGCGCATTTAAAATTCAACATGAAAAGATAGAGAAAAAGGCAATAATAAGTGTCTTTGCCTTTTTCTTAGAGGATTAATTAACAATTGACGGAGGATTACCAAAAATGATGGGGTCTTTCTCCCGATAATTAATAAAAGGAACAGGACCAATGAAGTAAGGAGAACAAGTACGCACAAAAGCTATTCGCTTGCACATTCTGAAGAACATCGCCTTAGTGGTGCAGAAAAGTCTTGAACCGCTTGTATACCAGGAGTCTGACTGAG